>JBCBHL010000056.1:0-25855 GCA_038525605.1 Bacteroidota bacterium | reverse complement strand
GTATTTTGTTGATATAAAAAAAGAAGAAAAGAAAATACTTAACTTTCTATCAAATTAAGAGAGCTTCAGCTCCTGCTACTGTTCATATTATTAAAAACTAAATTATGTCTGTCTGGTCATCCTATCCTTTTGTGAGGATTACAATAGCCTTTGGAATGGGAATTATTCTTCCCGAACTTTTTAACTTCACTACACAGTTAGTTTGTTTGGTAATTTTACTGCTGATTTTTTACTGCTGCTATATTTCTTTCAAAACCACATATCCGAAAATTCTGGCAGTTTTTTATGGGCTGATTATTCTAACAACGTTTGTTGTTTTAGGTGCAATCAGAAGCCATTTAGAAACTTCAACACATCAAAGCAATCACCTTTCAAATATCAATCTTCGACATTATGAATCATTTTATTTAATAATTGACGGTTTCCCCGTTGAAAAGCCCAAACACTTTATTTACCAGGCTACAGCACTTGGAGGATTAATAGATTCAACATCAAATGATCCTGAACATCATCTATTAGAAGAGCTTTCAGGTCATATCAGTCTATACATTTCTAAAGACAGCATTTACAATGCACCATTAAAATACGGAGATATTATCACATGTCTTAACACTCCTTTCTCTATACAAGCGCCCAAAAACCCTCATGAATTCAACTACAGTGCCTATATGGCGCGAAAGGGAATTCATCATCAGTTGTTTTTAGACAGCCGTCAATTTAGAGTAGTGAGTAATCAACCGGCAAACTGGCTTGTAGAACTATCTCACAATGCCAGGCTGTTTTTCAAGAAATCACTATTTACTTTTATACCAAAAAAGTCCTCTCGGGATATTGCTCTCGCCTTGATTTTAGGAATAAAAGACGATCTCGACAAAGACCTGAAAGCAGCCTACTCTGCCGCCGGCGCAATGCATGTTTTAGCAGTTTCGGGACTGCACGTAGGCATCATTCATATGATACTAAGCTGGTCGCTGGGGTTTCTCAAAAGGTATCGATTTGGCAGAATGCTATTCCTTACACTATCACTTTTAGCACTCTGGGGCTATGCCTTCATAACCGGGCTTTCGCCCTCGGTACTGCGTGCTGTCATTATGTTTTCTGTAGTCCTGATTGGCAATAATACACTCAGGTTTCACAATATCTACAACTCTCTGGCGGTTTCAGCCTTTTTAATTCTGCTGTATAATCCATTTATGTTGATGGAAGTAGGTTTTCAACTAAGTTATACCGCAGTATTAGGAATCGTTTATCTGCAACCTAAAATCTTCGGACTACTTACCATCAAAAATTACCTGCTAAATAAAATCTGGGCAATTACCTGTGTTTCTCTAGCTGCTCAGGCAGCAACCTTCCCTATCGGGCTTTATTATTTCCATCAGTTTCCAACGTACTTTCTCGTTTCTAATCTGATCGTAATCCCGGCAGCATTTATCATATTACTGAATGGTCTGGCTGTCCTGTTCTTTTCAACCATCAGCGATTTCCTGTCTATGTGGGCCGGAAAATTGCTTGATACATTGATAAATCTTCTCAATCAGGCTGTGTTGCTATTGAATCAACTACCAATAAGCCTCATCGACTGGATCAGATTAGATACCTTTCAGTTATTGACGACATACTTTGTCATGATTTCTCTTATTTTACTTTTCAAAAACAAAAAATCAAGGTATCTGAAAATCTCATTTTTCACTTGTTTGATTTTCATATCACTCACTGGTCATCAATCAATTGTAGCGAGGCAGAAAAAAGAAATCGTATTTTATGAAATCAGAAATAACAATGTGATAGATTTTATCCACAAAGGTTCGGTGAAAAGTTATCTGTCAGATGGTAACATTGACAGCGACCTGATCAATTATCAGATCGGACCCAACAGACTGGCTAATTCTCTCCCTAAATTCAACCTCGATCAGCAGCTTAATAGTACAATCGTTAGTAAATTGGGCGAAGTAATCATTTGGGAAGGTTACAAAATTATGATTCTGAACAAAGACATTCGTACGATTTCAACAAAAAACTTCATTGATGCGGATGTTTTGGTGCTTTCCGGCAATCATTTTATTGATCCGAAAAAGATCAAATCAATTTTTCAATTCAAACATCTAATCATAGATAGCACCTATAAAAAATATCGCTCAGAAGGTTTATCGAAAGCGCTTGACCGGGAACAGATTAACCACTGGAACATCAATACGGATGGTGCGTTTATTCTACAAGTAAATAATCAGGAATTTGGGTAGATTACCGAGTGGACAAACCGATTGACATATTACAGAAATATTGGGGCTATGGTTCTTTCAGGCCTGTTCAGGAAGATATCATCAACTCTGTTTTGGATGGAAATGACACCCTGGCATTATTACCCACTGGAGGTGGCAAGTCCATTTGTTTCCAGGTACCTGCAATGGTAAAGGAGGGTATCTGCATTGTAATCTCTCCGTTAATTGCCCTGATGCGTGATCAGGTCGATCAACTAAAAAGACGAAATATCCCAGCTGCGGCAATCTATTCCGGATTGAACAAACGTGAAATCGACATTATTCTGGACAATTGCGTTTATGGCAAGACAAAGTTCCTATATGTATCGCCGGAAAGGTTAAAAACTGACATTTTTCTATCAAGAGCTATCAGAATGAATATTTCAATGCTGGCCATCGATGAAGCGCACTGTATATCTCAATGGGGTTACGATTTCAGGCCTTCTTATCTTGAAATTGCTACTTTTAAAAACACCGTTGATCAGGTACCGGTAATTGCGCTCACAGCCTCCGCCCCTGCTGAAGTTCAAAAGGACATCATCGAAAAGCTGGAATTTAAAAACGAAAGCATTTTTAGAAAAAGCTTTGCCAGAAAAAACCTGTCATATTCTGTCTTCAGAATCCAACGGAAAGAGCAGAAGATGATTGAGATTCTCAATAATGTAGCTGGTAGTGCCATTATTTATGTATCCAGCAGAAGGAAGACCATCGACACCGCCATCTTACTGCAGAAACAGGGAATCAAGTCTACTTTTTATCACGGTGGGCTAAGCGGCGATGACAGGATGAATCGACAGCAGGACTGGATCGAAAACAGAGTCAGAGTAATGGTTGCCACCAATGCATTTGGTATGGGAATTGACAAGCCAGATGTAAGAACGGTCATACACCTGGATATCCCGGATTCTGTGGAAGCTTATTATCAGGAAGCGGGCAGAGCGGGCAGAGATGAAAAAATGGCATATGCTGTGATGTTATTCAACGAAGATGATGTGGATCAGCTCAAAAGAAGGGTATCTCAATCTGCAGTTCCGGTAGAGCTACTTAAAAGAGTCTATCAGTCTATTGCGAATCATTTGAAAATCGCTGTTGGTAGTCACTCGATGGAAAGTTTCAACATAGATATTGCTGAAATGATCAGGTTGTTCAACCTTCCGGCTGCCGAAACCTACTTTGCGTTAAAGAAACTGGAAGAAGAAGGACTGATACAACTCAATGAAACAGTCTATCAAAAATCCAAATGTCATTTCCTGGTCAATAAAGCAGACCTGTATAAATTCCAGGTAGCGAATGCTACAATGGATCCAATGATTAAAACGTTACTTCGGCTATATGGTGGTGATTTGTTCAATAGCTTTTTAACCATCAAAGAGCATGAAATCAGTAAACTATTGATGATGCCTGTCCCAGAGGTTATCCAAAAGCTGGAATACCTGGAAAAGCTGAAAATTATCGCATACGATCACCAGGGAGATAAGCCAAGGATTACTTTTTTGACTCCCAGACAAGATGCTTCTCGGCTCACTATTGATAAAGCAAAGATTGATTTTCGTAATAAAATCATCATCAATAAGATGAACGAGATACTTAACTATCTCAACTCAAAATCAAGATGTAGAACACAAATACTTCAGGAATATTTTGATGAAATCAGTTATATCAATTGTAATGTTTGCGATTACTGTTTGACACTTAAAAGGAGTAAAGAAAAGACTGCTGATGTTGCCACTCTCAAAAAAGAAATTGTAGCGCTTTCAGCTAAAAAGCAGATCAACATCTTCGAATTACAGGAGCAGGTAAGCGTCGCTGACCAGTATTTCTTTTCAGAAGCAATTCGAGAACTGATGGAAGAAGGTCTCTTAAGTATGAATTTGGATATGATTGTTTTCAAAAAATAATCTGCGTAAACAGATTTGTTTAAATATCGTTTAACTAGGTATAAACTAGATCTGTTATGGCCAATAAACTTAAATTTTACCACTATTGGGATGCTAAATGTATCATTTATAGTATCCTGACAGTAGTGTTATTTGTAACCTTTTTAGAACTTATAGTTCTTTATCCGCGGATTGTCCAATTCATCAAAAACAGAAGTCATGATCAGGTGACAAGCGGACAATTAATCTCAGTGACTCGACAGCAACACATTTCTCATTCATCAATGGGTAGTAAACTTAATACCGGCCATTTTCTGGTCAGTTTTTCGTATGAAGTAGAAGGGGAGAGATTTATTGGAAAAGAGCTAATACTATCGGCTGGCACTGTTAAATATCAGCTTTCCAAAATTTTAAACTCAGAAGAAAAGAAAGTCAAAATCAGGTACGACCAAGAGCATCCTGCAAGAAGTATTATTCTTTTGGAATAACGAAGTAAATAGTCCGATTTGCGAAATAACTCAATCAATAGCATTAAATTCAAACATGAAACCAACAATCCTTGTCGGAAACGGCATCAACAGTAGCAACAACAATTTATCCTGGTCAGATTTACTAATTGAAGTAATCAATGATCTGAAAGTAGATGTTAATACTGACAATATCTGGGAAAAGCCTTTTCCATTGCTCTATGAAGAGATTTACATCAAAGCAATCCAAATCAGCAGTATCACCGAGCTGGAAGTAAAAAAAATGATCAGCGATAAAGTAGGTGCTATTCAGCCTAATGAAATTCACAAGCGAATTACGTCCGGGATGTTTTCCGATATTCTCACAACCAATTATGAGCATACGCTTGAGGAATGTATCTCTCAGTCCGATGTGTTCCCTAATCTTGGCATTATCAAAGAATCGAAATTCAATATATTTCGGCACAGCATCATCAGGGGTTTGAACTTTTGGCATATCCACGGCGACATGGATAAAGCAAGTTCGATATTATTGGGTTATGAGCACTACAGCGGACAGCTACAGATGATGAGAAACTACGTTGTTTCAGGAACTGATTATAAATCTAAAAAGGTCAGCACCCAACCTCTAACGACACGACTCGGTAAAAAAAACTATCGACTTACTTCCTGGATCGATCATTTTTTCAGTGGACCACTCCACATCGTAGGCCTTTCCCTGGATTTTATCGAAAGTGATCTCTGGTGGCTGCTTACCTTCAGAGCCCGGAAAAAATTTGAAAAACCAAGGAATCTAAAACTTTATAAAGACTTCCTCAAACAACTGAAAAGCTCCGAGATATATTACTATTATCCTAAGAAATATTACAATCAGGAAAAGATGCAACTGATGGAGGCCAATGACATCAATTTAATAGAGATTGATAAAAATTCATCGGCATTTTACCACGATGTTCTTGACAGAATTTCCGTTATGTAGAATGATTAACTCATTTATATAACAATTGAATAAAACATACGGTTTGAAGATTGAACAAAAAATCAGATCATGAAATCTTTCATTCTATTCATAGCCAGCATATTAATTAGCGCGCCTTCTTCAGTGAACATTAATTTTGGAAAAGATGGAGACGGCAAGCAATGGCAAGTAATCGATGATGGTGTAATGGGTGGTCTTTCGCGCGGGAAGATTACTTTTGACGATGGGAATGTCTTATTCAAAGGCACTGTTTCCCTGGCCAACAACGGTGGATTCAGTTCCTTTAAAAGCCCTTTCGGAAAAACTGACTTGTCTGATTTTGAAACCGTAGAGATGAGATTCAAAGCCAGCGGGCAAGCATTTGCCCTCACAATGGAAACTGATTACCGATGGTACGCCCCTTATTTCAAAAAGGACTTTACCACGGATTCTGAAGAGTGGGTCACCGTGAAGTTAAACCTGAACGATTTCGATCAATACAGAATCGGCACAAAAACCGGAAACAAGCTTACGGAAAATCAACTTGAAAAGGTTGTTAGAATAGGGATTACCACCAATTCCAAAAAAGAAGGCCCTTTCGAGTTGTTACTAGATTACATCAAGTTTGAATAAGTTGATCAAAAGTTTTTACAAGTCCAACTCCATACTTCTGACATAGATAGTCTCCGGCGGTTCGGGAAGATCGGTCTCATCAAGCATTTGCAAAATATCGATTTCTATTCCTCTTGCCAACGATGAGATAGGCACATCATTATAAAGCCCCTCAAATGGGTTTTCGCTGTAATCTCCTATCATTTCCATTGTCCAGAAAACCCATGAACCGATTACAGAAAATGGTATTGCCAGCCAAACCAGCAATTGATCTCCTTTGGTTGCAAAAACATCCATCATACCAAAAGGTAGCAGGATAATAAACATGACGACAAAGAAATAGTTGACAGTCGCGTATTGTCTGGGGAAAGGAAAGTTTTTGATGCGTTCAGACTTCCCTTGAAGGGCATATAATTCAGTCAGCATAGACTGCATTTTCAAATGCCTGAAATGCTCGATATCCTGTACTTCCCTCAACTGCATCATATCTCTAGATTGCATACTGAGCAAATGAGATGACCTATTACCTTTGGACAAAACGTAGTTATATTCCTCTTCGTCAAGGTACTTCCTCAAAAATTCGAACTTCTCTTCAGCATATTGGGCGCCAAACTGTTCACGAATCCTATTGTCTTTGGCCGAGTTATGCTCCCACGATTTCGGTTTTCTTAATTCAAAAGTAAGTGAGTACAACCAGGCAATATGTCTGTTTACCAGTCTTCTCGTTGTTTGCTGACGGTGCTCCTCATCCTGAATCTCTTTGTTCTCGTTAAATACAAAATCTCTCGCCATCACAGTAAAAGATCTGGATGCGTTGACAATGCCTCCCCATATCTTCCTGGCTTCCCACAATCGCTCATATGATGAATTATTTTTAAAGCCCAGATAGAAGGCAACAGCGATTCCAATCAGTGAAATTGGCTGCCATGGAATTTGCATCCAGCTAAGTCCAAAGACCTGATAAAGTATGACAGGAATTGAATCAAATAATATGAAATAGAAAAGATACTTACTTGTCCACCGGAGGGTAGAAAAAAAAGTGTAGCGCCTGCGTTTTTGCATATTGATTCTGCTATCAAAAGTTCGTCAACGAAAGATAGTCAATTACTCAGTTTTCAAAAAAGTCGCTGCTGTATAATTCTCAAATCACACCTTAACAGTTTGACTAACAAAAGGAGTCAGCAAAGAATTAGTCAGTTGACTTTTCAAGGCATTATCAACCATGTCGTTTTTCGTGGTTTCTCCACCGCAAGACAAATCAACCTCATACTCCGGACTCCATTTCTGATGATTCTGAGCCAATTGCAGGATACAATCACCTATAAAATCAACTTCCTCGTCAGTCATTGTAGGATGCAATGAAACCCGGATCCACCCAATCTTTTGAGAAAAGTCTCCCAATTTGATCATACCTGCAATTTTAGTAGACATTTCCTCATCCACATTCATCAGGTAGTGACCGTAAGTCCCGGCGCAAGAACATCCTCCCCGTGCCTGGATGCCAAACTTATCGTTGAGCAATCGAACTCCGAGGTTATAATGCAGGTTGTCAATATAAAACGAAATAATCGGCAATCTTTCTTTGTGCTGACCTGCAAGAATATTGATATTGTCAACATTGGAAATCTTATTCCAGAGCTTGTCCAACAGGTAATGCTCTCTCTCCATGATGTTCTCGACACCCATCTCCTCTTTGAGCGTAATGCACATAGCTGTTTTGATGGTTTGAAGAAAAGCCGGTGTGCCTCCGTCTTCCCTGGATTCTATGTCATCGATGAATTTATGAACACCCCACGGGTTGGTCCAATCTACGGTTCCTCCACCGGGATTGTCAGGAGTCTTTCGATCGTATAGTTCCTTGTTAAATACCATCACCCCTGCAGAACCCGGACCTCCCAGAAACTTATGCGGTGATAAAAATACGGCGTCTAACCTCGCATCTTCATTTTCCGGGTGCATATCGATGTCCACATAAGGACCTGAGCAGGCAAAATCCACAAAACAATAGCCATTAGCTGCATGCATGATTTTGGCAATCTCCTGATAGGGTGTCATGATACCTGTTACATTGGAACAGGCAGTGACGGATGCTATTTTGAGCGGTCTGTTTTTATATTTTTCCAGCAACTCAGGCAGGTGACTCAAATCTACCAGTCCATCTTCAGTTGCTCTGATAATTTCTACATTGGCGATAGTCTCCAACCAGCTGGTCTGATTGGAATGATGTTCCATATGCGTTACAAAGATCACCGGGCGCTGGTCATTTGGAGGCAAGTGAAAATACTTCTCTGGCAAACGCAGGTTTAAAATTCTTTGCAATTTATTCACCAGGCCAGTCATTCCCGAACCTGCTGTAATGATTACATCGTTGGGACCGGCATTTACATGTTTTTTAATGATCTTTCGGGCAGTGAGGTAAGTATGTGTCATTGCCATTCCGGTAGCACTGGTCTCTGTATGAGTGTTTCCCACCAATGGCATGATTTCCTTCTGAATTCGCTCTTCTATTGGCGCATAATTTCTGCCACTAGCTGTCCAGTCGGCATAAACAATTCTCTTATTTTCACCATCAGGAGAAGGGATATCCTGATCTATTCCAATAATACCTTCTCTAATTGCTAAAAATTGCTTTTCCATCACACGATACCTTATGTAAACGATTTCATGCAAAAATAAGCAATTTCGGCAAAAGTCTCACAGAAGACATTTGGGTGTTAGTCGAAAAAGCACTTACTAACTGACACTTGCTACTATCTCACAAAACTGATCGATTTCCTGAAATGTATTAAAGTAATGTGGGGAAATCCGAACTGCCCAGTCGATTCCCTTTTTCTCAAAATCTATTCTGGCATTATCCACCTGGCTAATAGAGTAAAATACCTTGTGAGTATCCAGGTGACCGATCATCTGTTCTTTTGAAACTCCTGCTTTTCGAAATGTGAAAATGTTGGACAATACTGAACCTCGATCGTATCGAACAATGCCATTAATTACCTTCATATTTTCAGAAAGCCTGTCAAGAAGTTGCTGATTCCTCTCTTCGATAGCCTCCAGTCCAATATCGTTTGCATATTTCACGGCCTCCCTCATTCCGATCACAAATGGATAGGGTAACTCCCATAATTCAAATCTTTTGGCAGTTTTCATAATTTCATAATGATCCCTCTGATCCCACGTGGCTCCTCTCAAATCCATGAATAGTGGCGCAAGGTCACTTTGTAAAATCTTATCAGAAGCATATAAGAATCCGGTACCTCTTGGGCCTCTCAGAAACTTCCTCCCCGTAGCACTTAAAAAATCACATTTGATCTTTTGAACATCCACGGGAATCTGGCCTACCGATTGGCAAGCATCTACTAAATATAGTATTTCATATTTCTGACATAGCGACCCGATGGATTCCACATCCTGAACAAGTCCGGAGTTCGTAGGGATATGTGTGACAGCCACCAATTTGGGGGCATGTTCTTTTATCTTATTTTCAAAATCAGTCAAATCCAGATCACCATCCTCAGTATTTTGGGCCTTTACAATCTGAATTCCAAAGCGCTTTTGCAGCGATAGAAATCCAATATGATTTGATACATAGTCATCATCTGTTGTGAGAATCACATCATTTTCTTTGAAAGGAATCGCCGACAAAGCTTTCGAATATGCATCTGTGGCATTGGCAGCAAATGCAATCTGATCAGCACGGCAATTGAGCAACTTCGCGGTTTCAGAATAAAAACCATCGATTTCATCACCTTTAAGTGCAGCTACCTTGTACCCCCCCAGTTTTTCTTCTTCGAGTAGGTATTCGTGCGATTTCTGAATCACAACACGAGGCATCAGCGATGCACCGGCACTATTTAGAAACAATTTATCCTCACAGTGGAGGGTGTCTTTCCTGATTTGCGAAATATCCATGCTCATAAACTTAAATCATCAGATGTATCAATTCAAAGGTAATTTATGTGTTCATCCATAAAATACATTCAATGGACATTATTAGTTTTAAATGTAGATGTCTTATTGCCGAAACAAAAGGTATGGGCAACCATAAACAACGAGTCTAAAATCAACATCCATTGTGGAAAAAAGTAATTGATTGAAAAATGGCAAATCAGATCAAAATCAATGATTCTTCTATATTTGTGATTATATGAACCCAAAGTCAATGAAAGCGATCGGTATTGTGGGCGGTATCGTCGTAACAATACTCACTGCAGTAGTTTTTTACAGGTCTTTTCAGGCAGGAAGCCCAAACTACAAAATGCTGATCATGTCATGTGGCATGGCATTTTTCCTGTTCTTTCTGGCTTTTTCGAAAACTAAGAGATAGTATCCTTACTCGCTGTGATAATCCCGTCTGGAAACTATACTTCTACCTAGTGTGACTTCATCAGTGTATTCCAATTCTCCTCCAATGGGAATTCCACGGGCTATAGTAGTAATCTTTACGCCTGTTCCTTTTAGCTTTTTGGTGATATAAAAAGCAGTGGTATCTCCTTCCATCGTTGGGCTGATGGCCAGAATGATTTCTTTCACCTCTCCGTTTGAGTCATTGATTCTTTTGATGAGGGAATCAATATGGATGTCATCGGGTCCTACGCCATCCAGTGGAGAAATTACTCCACCCAACACATGGAACATTCCAAAGTATTGCCCAGTGTTCTGAATTGCCATAACGTCCGGCGTATCTTCCACCACACAAATAGTGGCAACATCTGTTTTGATAGTCCTGCAGGTACAATCTGTGGTATGAGAAATTACATGGCAGGTAGCGCAGTATTTCGTTTCCTTCCTTAGTTTGAGCAAAGCGTCGGAGAGCTGCTCAGTATCCAGTTCATCTTGTTTTAGAAGGTGTAGGGCTAACCGTAAGGCAGTTTTTTTACCAATCCCCGGTAAGCGGGAGATTTGCTTTACTGCCTCTTCAATGAGGAAGGAAGGGTATTCCATTTAAACAATGGCTGCTTTTATACCTGCATCTGTAATGCCCTGACGCATAGGGTTTAAGAAGTGATAACCACCTTCCTTAACGCTACACTTGCCTTTGTAATGAATCAACATGGTACACTGTTCAGCCTGCATCGGATCGTGCTTACAGACTTTCACCAAGGTCTCAATCACGTGATCAACTGTATTGAAATCATCGTTGTAAACTACAAGGCTTCTTTTCTCTTCATCGCCGATATGCTCGTCTACTTCGAGTAATTCTTCAATTTCGCTTTCGTAAGCCATAACTAAATAATTTGCCACAAAATTAATTCTATCTGATTAATTTACTAGCAATTTAACGCTGAATATTCAATTTTATTCACCAAAAATCGATTTATTGTATTGGATATCAAATGCTTACAAAAAAATCTACAGAGGTAAATAAATAGTATTGATTGTTGAAAATTGGCAATAATTATATAAACATTTCTGAATGAGTCCGATTTTAGTTTTTTCCATTGTAGGTGGTTATTTCATTTTTTTGATGGCGATCTCATTTTTCACCGCTGGAAAAGCAAGTAATGAAGCTTTCTACACAGGCAATAGAAATTCACCCTGGTTTTTGGTTGCATTTGGCATGGTTGGAGCCACCCTATCAGGCGTAACATTCATCTCAGTGCCGGGCAAAGTGGGTGTCGATGGCTTTTATTATTTCCAAATAGTACTGGGTTATGTATTGGGTTACCTCGTAATCGGTACCGTCCTGCTCCCACTTTACTACAAACTCAATTTGGTTTCAATCTATACTTACCTGGAGCAGCGTTTTGGATTCTGGTCATACAAAACAGGCGCTTCATTCTTCCTGCTTTCAAGAATCATTGGTGCGTCTTTCAGGCTATTTTTGGTAGCTATTGTATTGCAGGTTTCTTTATTCGATCCGATCGGAGTTCCGTTTTGGGTATCGGTTATCATTACCATTGCTTTGATTTGGGCTTACACTTTCAGAGGTGGTATCAAAACCATCGTCTGGACTGATACACTTCAGACGCTCTTTATGATTACATCAGTTATTGTAGCCATTTTCCTCATCAGCAAAAAGCTGGATAAGGACCTTTTCGAGATCGGCGCGATGATTTCAGACAGTGATTATTCAAAGGTTTTTAATTGGAATTTTGGTGAAAAGACATTCTTCCTAAAGAATTTTCTGGCAGGTGCTTTCATCACGATTGTTATGACCGGGCTTGATCAGGATATGATGCAAAAAAACCTGAGTTGCAGGAGTTTGAAAGACGCCAAAAAAAATATGTTTTGGTTTACGATCGTTCTGGTAATTTTCAATATCGTCTTTTTATCCCTTGGGGCGCTCATGTATATCTACAGTGATACCATCAAAATGACGCTTCCGGAAAGAGCAGATTTACTTTTTCCGACGATTGCGCTAAATCACCTGGGCTTGTTTGGTGGAATTACCTTCTTATTGGGAATCACAGCTGCTGCTTACAGTAGTGCCGATTCTGCCCTCACCGCACTGACTACCTCGTTTTGTGTCGACATACTCAATGAGCCGGAAGTTTCCCGAAAAAAAAGAAACTTAATTCATTTTGGATTTTCGACCTGCATTTTTATAGTGATTATCATTTTTGAAGCGATCAACGACTCCAGTGTGATTGATGCTATTTTCAATGTTGCCGGCTATACCTATGGACCGTTGCTGGGTTTATACAGCTTTGGCCTATTTACTAAAAAACAAGTTATTGACAAGTTCGTCCCGATTGTTGCTATTGTTTCTCCTGTGCTAAGTTTCGTAATTAATCTGTACAGTAAACAACTATTGTTTGGATACGTATTTGGATTCGAAATTCTCATATTGAACGGCCTGCTTACCTTCATCGGATTGTGGCTGATCAGGCGAAAAGCTTAACTCATTCATTTTAATTTCATTTTTTCTTATTGATTATCAGGTAGTTAAAAAATATTTTAATTTTTTTCTTAAACTTTTGTGACTTTTCTGGTGACGCTGGATTCTTATAGTACATGTACTTAAACAACGATCTGTATTTCGCGAAAAGGGAATTGAGTTTTTAACCTTTTAAAGAGTAATAAAATGGAAGTAAAAAAGAATCCAAAAGCTGATCTGAGAAACAGACGGTGGATGTTTTTCTTCGCAGCATTAACGGTATCGCTGTCCATTGTTCTAACTGCATTTGAATGGAAGTCTTATGACGAGGTAGCCATGCTGGATTTAGGCACTGTTCAGGACGATTTCGATGATATCCTGGATATACCACCAACGGAACAGCCACCACCGGAACCTCCTGTTGTGGAACTACCTCAGATCATAGAGGTACCTGATGAAGAGGAAATTGAAGAAGAGCTTGACATTAATCTGGATGTTGAAATTGATGAAACAACAGTCATCGAAGACATCATAACAGATTTTGAGCCGATAGAAGAGGAAAAAATTGAAAAGATCTTTGATATAGTAGAGGATAAACCTCAGTTTCCGGGAGGAGAAGGTGCGATGTACAAATACCTGAACAAAGGTATGGATTATCCTTCTCAGGCCCGAAGAATGGGAATCGAAGGTAGGGTTTTTGTCCAATTCGTAGTAAACGCAGATGGCTCTATCAGTGATGTGCAATCTATCAAAGGTATAGGTGCAGGATGCGATGAGGAAGCTGCCAGAGTGATTAAATCAATGCCTAAATGGAATCCTGGCAGACAAAGAGGAGTTCCTGTAAAAGTGAGGATGATTATCCCGGTTTACTTTAAGCTGAACAATTGATCGGATGACCCGCAACTTTTTTCAGAAGGAAGGTCTCCAAACAACCAACGGTTTATAGATCAACTTAATCGCACTGCGAAGAAACTGTATCTATCGCGGTGAATACAAAAAATCAGATACCCCAACGGGACTAAAATACTACAGTGTGAGCCTTTGAAGGTTAGTAAAAGGTCTCAATTAAAGTCTGTTTATACCTTGGCCGGGCGAACAGGCTTTTTTTTATTAAATACTATTAAATTAATACTATCGAATTTGATCCAGGTACTCATATATTTTATGTAACCAATTTAATAATGAATTGGGCGACTTTTTAAAAGAAGCACTTTCATCTTTAAATGGCATATCATCAACATATCGTTATACCTTCTGTCCTAAAATTGAAAAGATGACCAAAATAAATCGAAATAAAAGGTCTAATTGAACCAGATGTTCATCAGGGTGTATTGCTATTTACTCTTCGGATTTTACTTCGATCCGGCTTACACAATTGAATAAAACATCATGCAATTCATTGAAACATTAGCACGCCTTCAAAAAAACTCTTGTTTATTCCTCATATTATTTTTGATCTTTTGCGGCAACCAGGGAAATGCGCAATTCATGACAGGCAAAGAAAACTCCAAGATTGATGCCTTACTCAATAAATTATCTGAGCAACACCAACCTGGCTCTTATGTATTCAGAAATGTTAAGACGCTCACCATGTTAGATTCTCAAATGATCGAGCAGGATGTGTGGATTGAAGATGGAGTAATCAAGGAAATTAGACCAAATATTCTAACACAAAAAGCCATTGAAATAGATGGTAGCAATAGGTATTTGATGCCCGGTCTCACAGATATGCACATTCATCTATTTAATGGCCATCAAATGAAAAATACGTGGATGCTATTATTGCTGATCAACGGCATCACTTCTGTGAGGGACATGGCAGGGGAACCAGGTAAGCTTGCTTTAATAGATCAAATCAATAAAAATGAGGTGTTAGCTCCTAATATTTATCAGGCTGGCCCGATTATTAAAGGATTGGGAAGGTCACCTGTTTTTGTTGTCGCGTCAACACCCGACGAAGGACGTAAACAGGTACGGGATCAAAAGCAATTAGGGTATGATTTTATAAAAGTCTATGATGACCTGAGTCGAGAAACCTACTTTGCCATAGTAGACGAGGCACAGAAACAGGGTATTCCTGTTGTAGGACACGTTCCATTCGCGATCCGCATGGAAGAATCACTGAATAAACAATCCTCTATTGAGCATTTAACAGGATATATCGGATGGAGGAAGCGGGTAGAAACCTATATAAAAGCTGATCAGGGATATGCCTTTAGATCCGCAAACTCAGATACCTGGAACTGCCCTACTTTCTACAACCTGATGTTAAACTGGGATAAGAAGTTTATCGAAGATGTGTTAGGTAATCCAGAGATTTCCGGATTGCTACCCGACAAGTTGGTAAAAAGATGGAAGGGTCTCCTGTCAAAGAATACAGACGAAAAGGAAAAGTTGCTGGCAGCATATGGTAAAAGCAATCAGGAACTATTTACCCAAACAGTGCTTGAACTATATCAGTCAAATAATAAACTACTTGCTGGTACAGATGCTGGAAATCTTCCGCTACTCGTTCCAGGATTTTCTCTGCATCAGGAACTCAATTTGCTTAATTCCATAGGAATCACAGCTTACGATGTCTTAAAAATGACTACTGTCAATGCTGCAATAGCAATGAACAAAGAGAGGGAATTTGGTACCATCGAAGTAGGTAAGCGTGCCGATTTACTGTTGCTTGATAAAAACCCTTTGGAAAAAATAGATCATCTTAGAAGTCAGGCTGGTGTCATGGTTCGTGGTATTTGGCTTTCGGATCACGAATTGGAATTTATCAGCCAGGAAATAAGGACCATCTTTGGTAAAGAGTAGACCGATTCCCAGGGTATCGGCAAATAGTCAGCAACCAAACTTCGACGGTAGGGACATTACCAGATTTCTTCTTCTTCAACCTCTTTTTTCCTGGACTCGTACGCTTGTAAAAACTGCCGATATTCCGTGGAGGTGCTTAATGCCTCAATTCTTGGGAGTACATCATCAGCAAATTCGATCAAATATTGATCAATGGCAGAAAAGGCAAATGCTTTCAACAATGGCAAGGAATAGGGGTTGATTTCTACTGCATTCAATAGAATTTCATATGAAATCTCCTCGTTTCCCTGCTGATCGAAAAAACTCACTGACTTGAAAACAACAGGTATATTAAAGGGATTTTTCAAAGCTTCCTGCTGATATAAACTCGCTTGTTTGACGGAATCTAATCCATCCTTATAAAGGTTTAAAAAAGGCCATCTCTCCAAAACTGAAGCACCGCCATTTTCAATTATTGCTTTCAGCTGACCCAGATCATCGAGTCTGATAGCGGACAGAATCTCAATGTCTCTTTTCATTGTTTCCAGCTTCGGAGACTGGATTTGCACCTGGTTCAACTCCGATAGTAAAGTAGTCAGTCTATCGCTTTTATTATCAGCAAGTTCATCGTCAATGTATGCAATCAATAAATCTGCACGCATGTTATTGTTGGTAATTGACGAATGAATTTTTATGAAATCATCAAATCGTAATTGCCTTCCAAAAACCCGGAGGTATTGATATTTGATCGCATCGTTAGGTGCTGCAAGTACCTCATCAACACTCAAATTCAATAAAGTGCTTTGGTTATAGGCAATTGGGTGGTGAACTGAATCTTCTGCCCTGTTTAACAGTGCGTTCCAATACTTTTTAGCATCGTCTATCAGGAAGGCTTCATTGAGTGCCACGCCATAGTTTACTTTCGCATCTTCAAAATTTTGCTGCAAAGCAGAACCGAAATAATCTACAGCTAATCTAGGTGCATTGAGTTTGAGGGCGACCAAACCGATGGTATTGAGGTATTCCCCTTTTTCAGTTTCATTGGCCCCCACCTGAGCGGCATCCATACTCCTCAAAAAGCCATTGTAATTCTGATTGCTGTACTTAAGCAAGGCAAGATCATAGTCGATGAAATGCTTCAGATCACCATTGAAGGGATGTTGAGCAGCGGCATCCATCGCAGCAGCCAGAGAATCAGTATTAAATTCTCCACTGTTTAAAGTCATGTTGTTGAGCAATGGAAAGGAATGAGAGTTCAAAATCGAATCTTTTGGTATTGCAACGCTCCTCATATCCATTGACTGGTTTTTCAAATTCGCGTAAGCAATCAGGTTGTTAGTGAATGGAACTTTTGAGGCTTTTAATAATTCATTGACTGAGTCTGCAGGAAATTCCTGATTCGATCTGGCGTAGATAAACCAATTGTTTGTCTTGGAAACACCTTTCCATTCAGCGGTGTAATAATCAGCATTGAAATAGTAAATTGCCGAATCTAGCACATTGGTTTTTGCATATTGCATGGCCAGATTATTCCTCAAAAATGCACTTTCCGGAAATCGATCCAGGCCATCACGGAGTGTAAATAGTGCTTTGAAAAAGTCACCGTTTTTTTTGTAAAAGTCTGCAAGTGCCACATAAACATGCTCTGATGGTCTTTTCTTCAATGCCCTGTCAAGATAATATTCCTGATCATCATCACGACCATCATATTTTGCCAATGAAGCAAGGTGGTAAAAAGACTTTTGATTATTTCCACCGTACAAACCTGCACCTTTGTAATAACTCTCTGCCAGCGAAAAGTCTTTCAATGCCTGCTGGGCGTCACCATGAATATTGAAATACGCCCCATAAATTTCGAAATAGGGCTTTTTGTCACTGTAGAAAAATACACCGGCAAAAATGGCCAGTCCTGCCAGCAGTGAAGTAACGAATGGGAAATTAATCTCTTTGTAAACTATTTTATAAACAGGGACACTTTTATAAAGTGCAGCTAAAAAATTGAGAATGATATAAGCGTAGAACATAAACCCGAAACCAAGATGAACATAGGAAATCAGGTCTTTGAACGCATCAATTGCAGGATTATTGGTGATCACAAACTGAAACAGTAGCAACACAAAAGTGAGTATTCCCAACCCGGAGAGCAGTAGGTGAGCATAAGGGTTAAAAGGGTAAGAGGGAAACAACACATTTTTTTCCCTGATTGTAAAAAAGGCTACTATAGTGCTGATGATCAGAATCCAATACTCATCAATGATTGCCAATTCTGTTAAAATAATTCCGGCATTCCTGAGATATAATAACAATAGATTGATGATGTAGATAGCACCGAGAATGAGAAAATGTTTTCCGTTAGAAGTAGCAGACAAAGTTGGCCTGGTGGTCAGTTGTAGAATGGCGAATATCACCTCCTGTGAAACGAGCAGAATAAACAAGACTGCCAGCACTGAGGCGCTTAAAAACGCGTAGGGTGTAATAGTAATCAGCGGGTCTTTCAGCACCGAGTACTGATGTATCAAAAAAGCAGTAATGAGATGAATCGTCAGAAAAATCAAAAACCTGGCTGATGCGCTCGTACTTTTCAAAAAAGAATTGAACAAAAATGCCACCAGAACATTGACTCCTATCAGTATAAATACTGGGACCCTGCCAACAACTCCGAACATCATAGTCTCTTCAATATGGATCATATTGAAAAGCAAAATAAATGCAACACTACAGAGGATAAATGGATACCTCGACATCCTGGAATAGGTAGTTTGAAATGCCGCCAAACCTATTGCCATCGCTACAAGGAACACATAGAAATAAGTGTAATCTACGCTGATATCGGTGGGCAAGAATGACTGCCAAACCAGGTAGTTGTCTGCCGGAATATCGAAACTGAACAGACCGATATTGAATTGATCAAAACTGATTGTTGAGGGGTCTGTGTTGCTGACAAGCACCCAGCCGAGTGAGTTAGCTGCTCCCAGATAGTATTTAATCAGACTAAAACCAATAATAACGATGAGTAAAATCAATAAAACGGGAAATACTCCTCCTTGTCGAAATCCCGGAATCTTATTCCACATACTGGATTTGCCTGATGCTAATACTTTTTGGGTCATTTATTCAATCACTTTTGGCACGCGAAAATAATCGTCGTCTTTTTTAGGTGCATTGGCAAGCGCTCTTTCATGTGAAAGCTCGCCTTTCACTTCGTCTTCTCTATAAACGTTAATTTCGGCAGACATGTGTGTAAGAGGTTCAACATTTTCAGTGTCCAGTTCGTCGAGCTTCTCCACCCAGGTTAGAATTTCCTCCATATCGGCCATCATTTGATCACCACCTTCGGGATCGAACTTAAGTCTTGCCAGGTGGGCGATCTTTTCGAGTGTCTCCTGATTTATCTTCATATTTTCAGCTTATAAAATTAGCATCGATCATGGATGCCAACAGTATCGAATCGAAACAGGCGGAAAATTACATGTAATCCTGCTCAATAAAAAGAATACCGATTCATTCTGCTGCGATGATTGAGATAAACCGGATTGCAACTTACGATTGGAGGTGTTTTTTTAGCTCCTGATCAATTACCTGATATGTCTGATTTTTCAGCGACTCCATATCTTCAAGTTTTAAATCTTCGGTCTCGATTGGTTCATGAAAAATAATTTTAAATCGGTGTCTTCGGAAAAGGTACTTGCCATCGTCTGGCAGGATGAGGTAATTGTATGGAATGGTCACCGGGATAATCGGTACTTTCTTGGTAATGGCAGCCTTAAAAGCTCCATCCTTGTAGGGAACCATTTCAGGTGGCGATTTGGTAAAGATTCCTCCTTCAGGAAAAATCATCAAACTTAGTCCCTTATCCAATGTTACCAAACCCCTCTTTAGGCTACCCGAGCGACTTCTGGCCTCCTCACGATCTACCATGATGTGTAATTTTTTGAAAACGAAACCCAACAAGGGGACGTTCATCACAGATTTCTTACCAATGAACTTAAACGGCAATGGAAAAAATGCCATTGAAGGGATGTCAAAAAATGAAAAGTGATTGGCACAAATTACATAGTTTCTCTTTTTATCGGGGCGATAGCGATATTCTATTTTATAAGGCGCAAACATCAATGGGAAAAATATTTTTGCCCACCAGTGATTGGCCAGTAATCCATATTTTTCATATCTGGGAATATAGATAGCTACCAAAAAAACAGGCATAAAAATCAGGAAAGTAGACCCAAATAGTAACCCTACATAAAGGGTATAAATACGTGCAATCAATGTTTTCACGCAAGAAATATAGTGTTTCCCAAATTGACTTCAACAAAAATTTCAAAAATTATTGTAAGAAATAATTCTCTTTTGACACTAATTATCTGAACACCAAAAACAAAGAATATATTGGAACTACTTAAAGCACAAAATATTGTCAAGCAATACAGCAATCACCGGGCGCTTGACGATGTTAGTATTAGCATTCCGAAGCAAAGCATCTATGGTTTGCTGGGACCGAATGGCGCTGGAAAAACTACTCTCATACGAACAATCACTCAGATTATTAACCCTGACAGCGGGCAGGTATTTCTGGAAGGTAATCCCATCACTGAAGATGACGTAAGAAAAATAGGCTACCTGCCGGAAGAACGTGGACTTTACAAAAAAATGAAAGTTGGCGAACAGCTGCTTTTTCTGGCAGGTTTAAAAGGACTTTCCAAATCGCAGGCCAAAGTAGAAATCAAAAAGTGGTTCGAAAAGCTGAACATAGAAGATTGGTGGAACAAAAAAGTGGAAGATCTTTCCAAGGGAATGGGGCAAAAAATTCAGTTCATTGCCACTGTACTTCACAATCCAAAGCTGATAATTCTCGATGAGCCTTTTTCAGGATTTGATCCTGTGAATGCTAACCTCATCAAAAATGAGATCATGGAATTAAGAGATCATGGTGCTACCGTCATCTTTTCGACGCACAGAATGGAATCGGTGGAGGAGTTATGTGATCACATCGCGATGATCAATAAATCCAAGAAAATTCTCGATGGGCCAACTACGGAAATCAAAGACTCATTCAAGTCTGATACTTATATGGTCACTCACTCAAACAGACTGGAAAATCTGGACCACAAATACAAGCTTTTAGAAGCTAACATAGAAGAAAATGGCCTTCTCCATTCAGAAGTACAAGCTGTAGGACTGGAATCTCCCAATCAGTTACTTGCGGACTTAATGCCCAAAATTGAAATACACTCATTTACAGAAAAAATACCGAGTATGAACGACATATTCATCATGAAAGCAAAGGAAGGAGGAAGCCATGAATAAGATGTGGGTAATTTTTGAAAGAGAATATTTAGAAAGAGTAAAAAAGAAATCTTTCGTGATCGCAACGCTACTGGTTCCATTAATTCTACCAGCGATTGCAGGTCTGGCTATCTGGCTAACCTCCCTCGATAGTGGTGAAGAAAGGATTGTGTACGTAATAGATGAAAGTGGGCTATATCAGGATGGTTTTGATATCAATGGTTACACGATATATGTAGAAGATATACCACTGGACTCGGCGAGAGATGAACTGAAATATGATGAAATATTCGGAATATTGTACATCCCAAAATTGGATATTAATAATACAAGTGGCATTACTTTCGAATCCAAAAAGAATCCTGAAATCACTTTTACCAATAAATTTCGGGGACCAATCAGAGAAAAGATTGATAGCCTCAAACTAATTGAGTATCAGCTCGATCCTGAGATTGTAGCGAAATTAAAAACAAACATCCGCATTGAGAGTAAAACAATGACAGATGACGGAGAATCAAAAGATTCGAACCGTGAGATTTCGTTTTTCCTTGGTTATGCAATGGCATTCCTGATGTACATGTTTGTAGTGGTCTACGGTAATTTCATTATGCAAAGTGTACTGAATGAAAAAACCAGTAAAATCGTGGAAGTAATTGTCTCTTCAGTAAAACCATTTCAGCTAATGTTAGGAAAGGTACTGGCGAATGCTGCAGTAGCTTTTACACAGTTTGGCATCTGGATTGTGCTGATGTTAACAATCACCACTGTGTTTTCTGCTATTGTTGGATTTGATCCATCTGCCAGCAGTAGCCCGGAAGTAAATGAAATCATTCAGGAAGCGGCAAAAAACAAAGATTTTCAGCAAGAGTCCCAAAAATACCTTGAGAAGCTGTATGCAATTCCGTGGGCTTCTATCATTGGTTTGTTCTTATTCTACTTCCTTGGAGGTTTCCTATTATTCGGCGCATTATTTGCAGCAGTTGGGTCAGCAGTTGACAGCATTCAGGAGGCGTCACAATTTGTATTACCCATTACGATTCCAATCATTGCCAGTATCATGCTAATGGGAGTTGTGTTGCAAAACCCGGACGGTAACATCTCCACCATATTGACGATCATACCATTCACATCTCCGGTACTGATGATGGCCAGAATTCCATATGGTATTCCTGAAGCCTGGGAAGTAGCGTTATCGATGATCATGCTGGTGGCAGGATTTATAGGAACATTATGGGTAGCAGGCAGAATCTACAGAGTTGGTATTCTGATGCATGGAGCTAAGGTAAGCTACAAAGTATTAATTAAATGGTTTATGACCAAGCAATAGTCTTCGGGCAATAATTTGCACTTTCTTAAAGACTCCCCGTCAGGTCAATACAATAAATGGCCAGACGGGGAGTTTTTTATGCACTTTTACAGTTCGGTCAATTTTTAGTATTTTTCTGCTAAATAAACAGTTGCATGAATAACCCGCTTAAGGAAGCTACTAATTTAAAATTCTATGAAGGCAAGAATGGTGTCAGATGGATTATCCTGGTGCTTTCTGTCATTATTGCAACTGGATCGGTACTTTACACCAACTACCTGGTGAGTGAATTAAAAGACCGGGAAGCGCAGCAAATCCGTCTATATGCCAAAACCATTGAGAGGCAGTCAAACCAATACGATAACCTGAATCTCAGTTTTGTTCTGACGGAAATCATCATGTCAAATAATACGATTCCGGTGATCTACACCAATGTATTTGATCAAATAGAACATAGAAATATCCCGGAAGCTGATAAATTCACTGATCCCGAAGAGAAAGATAAATTTCTCAGAGAGGAAGTAGAGATTATGAAAGAGGTATATCCGCCTATTCCAGTGACGCTAAAAGATGAAGAGGGTCAGGTATATGGCTATGGAAATATCTACTATAAGGACTCTTTTCTACTAACACGTTTAAAGTATTATCCCTACATACAGCTAACCGTCATTGCGCTCTTTTCAGTTATCGCCTATTTGATTTTCAATTACTCTAAAACTGCTGAGCAAAACCAGGTATGGGTTGGGCTTGCCAAAGAAACTGCACATCAGTTAGGCACTCCGCTCTCATCTTTAATGGCCTGGGTGGAATACTTCAAACTTCAGGGAGGTGAAAATGCCGAAATCGCAGAAGAACTTACAAAGGATGTAGACAGACTGGAAACCATTACATCCCGTTTCAGCAGCATAGGCTCTATCCCTAAATTGGACGATCACGACATTGTTGATGTTACGGCAAGGTCTATCGCTTATCTGGAGAAAAGAGTTTCTACCAGAATCAATTTCTCATTTACCTCTTTTCCTCAGGGACAGATCGTAGCTAAAATCAACAAGTCTCTGTATGAGTGGGTAATTGAAAATCTCTGTAAAAATGCTGTTGATGCTATGGGAGGCATTGGCAGTATTGATATAAGAGTATTAAAAGTGAACGAAGGTAAAATTGCCATCGATATCTCTGATACGGGAAAGGGGATTCCCAAGTCAAACCTCTCGCGGGTCTTTGCACCGGGATATACCACAAAAAAAAGAGGGTGGGGATTAGGATTGACGCTCGTGAAGAGAATTATTGAAAATTACCACAAGGGAAAAATCTTTGTAAAAGAATCAGAGATAGACAAAGGGACTACATTCAGGATTTTGCTCAATGCCTAATAGAGATTTTCAAAAAAGTTTCGTCTTTACAAGACCGCTATTTGTCGAAAAAGTTTTATCAAATCGTATGAAATCGAAATGCATTTTTACATTTGAGCGTTAAAAAAGCTGTTGTTGGACCTTTTGCGATCGGTTTATAATTTGAATAAGCGATCCGAAAAGGCCCTCGGATCTTTACAGTGATCATGTCAAAAATCTATCAGTTGTGGAAATCGGTCAGTTAATTTGGAATCAGGGCGCGTGGAAAAAGCATGCGCAATCGTCGGTTGAAAAGCCGAATTTAATCATTTTTTTCTCAGGTAAGGAACTATTAAAATCCGGTGCTCCTTATCTGGCTTTGCAAAATAAATATCCTGATGCTAATATATTAGGATGCAGTACAGCCGGTGAAATAATAGATGATGAGGTAATTGAAGAAGGTGCCGTGGCAACTACCATTTCCTTCCATAAGACAGAGGTCTTGTTAAAGTGTTTAAAAATTGAAAATTCAAGGCAGTCCTTTGACGTAGGAAAAAAACTCTCTGATCAATTTCCGGAAGATGACCTAAAACACCTCTTTATTTTATCTGATGGCCAGCTGGTAAATGGCACCAGACTAATCGAAGGCATCAAGTCAGGTATCGCTAACCATGTAGGAGTAACTGGTGGGCTGGCAGGCGATGGTGACAGGTTTGAGGAAACGCTCGTCGCGTGTAACGCACCACCAAGGGCCGGGATCGTTGCTGCCCTGGGTTTTTATGGTGACCATATTAAAATAGCCAACGGCTCGGCAGGCGGATGGGATACCTTCGGTCCAAACAGGATAATTACCCGTTCTGATGGAAATATTTTGTATGAACTGGATCATAAACCAGCATTAGATTTATATAAAAAGTATTTAGGTTCAGAAGCTGAAAATCTTCCGTCAAGTGCGCTGTTATTTCCTTTAAAAATCAGTGAGAATGAAGATGATCACAGCGCAGGTACCGTTCGGACAATCTTGTCAGTAGATGAGCAAAATAAGAGTATGACTTTTGCTGGTGAGATGCCTGTAGGATACAATGCCCAATTGATGATGGCCAACTTCGACAGACTGATCGATGGCGCCACTGATGCGGCTAAAATCGCTTTGAATACCATGATCAAAGAAGAAAAAAATCAGCAGCTGGCTTTGCTTATCAGTTGCGTTGGAAGAAAGCTTGTGCTGGGCCCGAAAATTGAGGAAGAAGTTGAAACCGTCAATGAAATTTTTGGAAAACAAACCAAGCAGCTCGGGTTTTATTCATATGGCGAGATTTCTCCTCATCACACCACCGGGAAATGTGAACTGCACAACCAAACAATGACCATTACGCTGATATCGGAAGAAGATGCATAAGCTCTTAGCCAGACAAATAGAGAAATTAAAAAGAAAAGGGTTTTCGAAGGAAGAAATTCAGGAAGAAATCCTCAAAATCGTATCGGATAGTTACGACAATTTCGATAATCAGCTGACCATGAAAGACCGATCGATTAAGCTGATGTCTGACGAAATGATGGAGCTCAACAGGCGCAACAGGAAAGAAGACCAGGCGTTCATCACCACGATTATGAATGACATGGCTGATGCCGTACTTACCCTGTCAGCGTACGGTGATGTTGTTACAGTAAACAAAGCGGCAATTGCTATCCTGGAAATGGCAGAAACCGAACTGGTTGGTGAAAGATTCGTATCACTGTGTACGGAATATGCTGACTTTCAGCTGTTGCTGAGCAGCTATGAGTCTTATCACGATCTTGAACCGGAAAAACAATTCGGTATTACTCTAAAAAATGCCAAAAAACAAAAAGTCTTTTGTGAAATAACCATCAGTCCCTTGGATCAAAGTAAGGCATTTTCTTATGTAGCTATCATCAGGGATGTCACAGAAGAAGCTCAATCGAAGTTAGAGCTGCTTTCCACTACTAAAATACTACACAGAAAAGAAGAAGAATTAAAACTACTGTCGCTTGTTGCCAGCAAGACCAGTAATGCGGTAATCATCATGAATGCCAACAGCCAGATTGAATGGGTTAACGCAGGGTTCACAAAGATTTTTGGCTATAAGATCGGTGAGATCATTGGCAAAAAGCCGAGAGAAATACTACAAGGCCCAGAATCA
>JBCBHL010000055.1:0-26272 GCA_038525605.1 Bacteroidota bacterium | reverse complement strand
AGCAGCCATATGATTACCATTAATTAACAAGCAGCGAAATTACATCTATGACAACCTTTATAATATGCTATATATTTATCACTCATTTTCTGGGTGGATTTAAAATGCACTATTTTTTTGTTCGAACTTTAAAATAGCTCATTCCACTCAGTTTTTTACTCTTCAAAACATTTTCTCATGAATTTTTCGGGTTAATAGGTTATCAAATAAAATAGTGACAGCGACGAATGATCGTTCAAAAAAATCATTCAAAAAAGCATTGAAGTGCAACTGAGTAGTTAAAATTATATAGGTTGTCATAGATGTAATTTCGCTGCTTGTTAATTAATGGTAATCATATGGCTGCTTATTTAGTATGGAGTAAATGAGCAGATACTATCTATTAGGCGTATGAGAATCAGAACAAATTCCAGCGTTTTTTGTAATCCTATTCAGCAATGATCAGCCTCTAATTTATTCTAAAGCCGGATTCTTCATCATAAAAGCAATATGATGGTTGCTTTATAGAAGGTATTTGTCTACGAGCCTAACCAAATTGTAGATTTCTTGTTTATAGTAGTCAGGATTTAAAATACCGTAATCAAAAAAATAATCCAGTGCTTGAAAGCATTTTGCTTAAGATCACGCTAATTTTATTCTGGTAGTTTCTATTATTGAATTTTAGAATAATTGAGCAGAAGTCACGGCTCTCAAAATAATGATTGAAAAACAGACTGATATGGCAAAAGTTCTCATCCTATTTGCTCACCCAAAGTTTGAAGGGTCGAGGATCAATAGATCACTGGTTGAAAAGGTCAGAAAAAAGGAAGGTGTTACTTTTCATGACTTGTATGAGCAATATCCTGATTTTAACATTGACCTGATGTTGGAAAAAAACCTGCTCTCGCATCATGACATCATCATTTGGCATCACCCTTTTTACTGGTATAGCTGTCCGCCGCTCCTAAAGCAGTGGATCGATCTTGTACTGGAGTATAATTGGGCCTACGGACCAGAGGGACATGCTATTGAAGGCAAGCAGGTATTTAATGTCATAACAGCCGGAGGATCGAGGGAAGTATATTGCTCAGCAGGGTATAATAATTTCTCTGTGAAGGAGTTCCTACGACCTTTCGAGCAAACTGCCAGACTTTGCGGTATGACATACTTACCCCCTTTTGCGGTTATGGGCACGCATAATTTATCCTCTGAAGATCTTGCGCATTATTGCGAGCAATATGATGAAGCCATTTCTATGATTCAGAACGGAGTAGATGTTAAAGATTTGGCGTCATACAACTTTTTAAATGATCATCCTCAACTAAAAACCTCCCCTGCTGTATGAGTGGAAGTATACTTTTCAAAGCAATTATTTTCCTGGCAGGTGCAATTGTATGTGTACCAATTGCCAAAAGATTTGGATTGAGTTCTGTTTTAGGTTACCTGATTGCCGGAATTCTGATAGGCCCGTATGTATTTGGGTTTGTAGGCGAAGAAGGTGAAGATATCCTTCATTTTGCTGAGTTTGGAGTGGTAATCATGCTATTTCTGATTGGTCTGGAAATAGAACCTCAGGATTTCTGGAGGATGCGAAAGAGCATTGTGGGAATGGGAAGTAGTCAACTCATCATGACGTTAATACTTTCATATGTGCTTTTTACATCCATCGGGTTTGAATGGAAGACGGCACTGGTTATTTCAATGGCAGTGGTGTTATCTTCAACTGCAATCGTACTTCAGACTATTAAAGAGAAAGGAATGATGGATACTTCCTACGGGGCGGCTTCCTTTTCCATTCTGCTTTTTCAGGACATCATCGTGATCCCAATGTTGGCAGTAATCCCTTTGTTATCCAGCTCTGAGCCTGTCAGCACGCATGATGGTCATGAAGGCGAAATGCATACTTATCTGTTGGAAGGGTTGCCTTTAGGTGTTCAGACGATTGCTGTTATTCTTTCTGTGGTATTGGTAATTGTTGTAGGGCGCTACCTCGTAATACCGATGTTGAGACTTGTGGCGATTGCAAAGCAGCGGGAATTGTTATCTGCATCAGCGTTACTGATCGTCTTGGCACTTTCTTATGCGATGGAAATGGTGGGACTGAGTCCGGCACTCGGTGCTTTTCTTGGCGGTGTGGTATTAGCGACTAGTGAGTTTAAACACGAACTTGAAAGTAACCTCGAACCTTTTAAGGGACTACTGCTGGGCTTATTTTTCATCGCTGTAGGTGCTTCAATTAACTTCATCGTGATTAGTGACAATCCACTGATGATCAGTGGTCTGGTGATAGGAATTATTGTTTTAAAAGCAGTGATTATCTATCTGATTGCCATCCTTTTCAAGCTTAAATTAGACCAAAGGTTATTGCTGGGAATTGGTCTGGCGCAGATTGGTGAGTTTGCTTTTGTTTTACTTTCATTTGCATTTCAACTGAATATTATCTCACGGGAAAACCTGGACATGATGTTGGTAGTGACCGCACTTTCAATGACACTTGCTCCTATACTAAGCATCATCAATGAAAGACTGATATTACCGAAGGTGGGCACTAAGGAAGTGGAGTCTCGTCAGGTTGATCATATAGCAACCTCTCACAAGATTATTCTGGTTGGATTTGGCCACTTTGGAAGTACGATCGGACGTTTCCTGAGGTCATACGGTATAGAAGCGACTGTTTTGGATCACAATTCAAATCAGGTTGATTTATTGAGGAAATTGGGCTTTAAAGTATATTATGGCGATGCTACAAGAGTAGATTTATTAGAATCAGCTGGTATTGAGCAGGCAGATTTGTTGATTAGTGCAGTTGATAACCCTGCTACAACTATGGCATTGGTGGAGATTGTGAAAGAAAAGTATCCGCATGTCAAACTAATGGTGAGGGCTAAAAGCAGGTATGATGCCTATGAGTTGCTGAAGAAAGGTGTGCAACATGTTTACAGAGAGTCATTGGATACTTCGGTGAAGCTGGCTGGCGATGTCCTTAGTCAGATGGGTTTCCGAAAATACAGCGTGTTGAGGCAAGCTCAAAATTTCATCAAATATGACGAAGAAAGTATGAGGAGACTTGCCGATAAACCCAGAAATACTGACGAATACATTTTTAGGGTGAAGGAGGAGATTGCCCAGCAGGAAAAACTATTGGAAAATGACCTGAAAAGAGGATTGGTGGAAGGTGATCTCTATTGGGATAGCGAGCAGATGAGACTTCAAAACCGAAGTGAAAATTAGAATTGAGTCGGTTGTTTATTATAATGAGGTTAAATACGTCGGAAACGAAGGAAATGGGTCGATAGCGATTATATGTGCATGAAATATGCTAATCCGATAGTATCTCGTTTCGAACGAATTTGAAGCAAACTCATTGTTTCCTAAGAAATTACTGTTTATTGAAACTACTTCATTGAAGCATGTAATGACGCAATTCTAAATCATACAACCTAAAAGAATGCTTTAAATATAAACTAGTCATAATGTATGACATGCTTCATTTTAATGCTGTGCATCTCTCCCGTTAAATGCAGCTGATTTACATCATTTTGATATTTATACGGATCGATGATGTTCAATTCGAAATTGTATTTTATGTCGATAGACATTGCCAGTTGATTAAACTGGTTGACTTCAAAAAAACCTTTTTTGACCAGATAAAGTCTTCCATCCTGCTTGCTCATAAAAAATCCACCTTTAGTTGCTGAGCTACACTGACCGATCTCCTGAACACCGGGAATATTGCCCCATCCGTACAATGAAAATGTAGCATCTTCGCCTTTGGACTGGATAAATAGCTGACAGCTAGGTGTGTACAAATCTGCTGATTGTTCAGTAAATGCGATGATACCACGGGAGCTTTCTGCGATCGAAGTATACAGTGTCTTTTGTTTCATAATTACTTGTTTAAAGTGCACTCGTCGATCACTCTATCAAATGTATGAATATTGACTGCCAGTCACGGTTTTATAAGCGACAATAAATGATCTGTTTACGTCATTTTTTGAAAAGGAAGATGCAGCAGATCGTTTACCATCCCTTTGGTCAAATGATTACACTTGATCTGTTTGCGACAACAAATAGTTCATATACGCCATTTGCGAACTAATTTTTCACACAATCTTGAAAAAACATTAACTTTCCAATATCAGGATTAGCACACATGAACAAACTCAGCGTGATGCTTTGGATTACGCTTCTTGAATTGTATTATCATCATAATCATTCTACTAGATAAGTATGAAAGTTATTTTTTGCTTAATTCCTGTATTCTTTCTTCATTCAGTATACCCTGCCAATGCGCAAAAAAAAGATAGCCTCCTAGCTGTCATAGACCAGGGACCGGAAGACAAAACCAAGCTATCCAATATGTTTAATCTGGCAGTCATCTATTACAATGAAGGTGCACTGGATTCACTCAGGATTTACCAACAAAAAGGTCTGGAATTAAGTATTGCTTTAGAAGATGCGAAGTACAGAGGTCACTTTTTACTGTTGGAGTCTTGGTATTTGGATAAACACGCAGACAAAACAATCATCAGAAAGAAAAGAGAAGAAGCTAAACTAGCGTATGTTGAAGCGCAAGATACTACCCAAATCCTTAATACAATTGTACAGTTGATTGGAGATTACGCACATGAGATCAATTATTCCAAAGGCATAGAATTGTATAACGAAGGCATGGACTATGCCCAAAATAGCAGATTCAAAGAAAAAATTGCTGATTTGAATAATTGTTTGGCAGGCATATATGTATCTATGGGAGGCAAAGAGAATTTACGGGCAGCTTTAACATACCTAAAAAAGAATGTATCTGTCTATGAATCCTTAGGAAACGATCAACGGGTGGCTATGACCTACCAGAAGCTTGCCATTTGTCAGGGAGATATTGGCATCAATCCTGATTCAGCAGAATTCTATTTAAAGGAAAGTGTAAGGTATTACGAGCGCGTGGACTCACCTGGTGGGCTTGCCTCTACTTTTTCTGAATTTGCGAGATTTTACAATAATCAAGGTCGCTATGATGAAGCAAAAGATTATGCAAACAAGGCATTGGCAATTGCGGTACCACGAAAACTTCCGATTCTATTATCATTTCTATATGTAGACCTTTCAAAAGCACAAAGGAAGCTTGGCAATTTCAAAGAATCCATTGCAGCAGCTAATGAAGGCCTAGTCTACTCACGGCAATTTGACAGTTTTGACACTCAGAGAGATTTATACGAAAACCTGGCCCATAGCAGTTATGCGTTGGGGGATTTTCAACAGGCCTTTGATTATCATGTGTTACACAAGGCTACCAGCGATAGTGTCATGAATGCTAATGAGAGAAGCAAGGTCCTGCGCTATCAGGAGGAGCTAAAATCTGTAGAGAATAATGCCAGAATATCAGTACAGGCAGCTAGGATTAAAAGACAACAGACTTATCTAGTGGTAGCCTTATTTGGTGGAATCTTACTGGCAGTTATCTTATTCTTACTATATAAAACTGTAAGTCAGCAAAAGAAGGTAAATCGTCAGCTGGAGCGACTGAATGCATCTAAAACACGATTTTTCACTAATATCTCACATGAGCTCAGAACTCCGCTCACCTTAGTGTTATCTCCGCTGGAAAAAGTGTTGCCAATGATTAAGTCTGATGAGGCTGGTAAAGAACTTGCACTCGTGAAAAAAAATGCCCGCAAACTGGCAAGGATTGTCGACGAAGTGCTCGATTTTAACAAACTGGAGAATGATAAATTGCTGGTCAAAGAAGACGAAGTAGCTCTGGAGCCGTTTTTGCGAAGAATCTTATTCAGCTATCATTCGCTGGCTCAGACTCAAAGTTTGATGCTGAGCTTGCAGTACCACCTCGATGAAAAACTAATCCTGTTGATAGATCATCTAAAATTTGAAAAAGTATTGGATAACTTGCTATCAAATGCCATAAAAAACTCATACCCGGGTGGGTCTGTTACTTTAAAAGCCAGTCAACAAGATGAATTATTAAAGATAGACGTCATTGATCAGGGCAAGGGAATTGCCAGAACAGAACAAGTGAAGATCTTTGAGAGGTATTATCAGGTTGAAAATGGTCAGGAGAATGTTCAGGGTGGTACTGGAATCGGATTGGCTTATTCGTCGGAAATCATTGCCTTGATGAATGGTGATTTAACGGTTAAAAGTGAGTTGGGACGAGGCAGCCAGTTTACAATTCTCATTCCCTTCAAGAAGGCGCCATCAAACACTGCTGTCAATGAAGAAATCAATGGTTCCTTAGGAAAGGTAAGGGGACCCGTAAAACTTGCTTTTACAGAAAAACCACATGTGTTGCTGGTTGAAGACAACCATGAGATGGTAGATTATCTATCAAGGTCTCTATCAAAACAATTTCAATTTAGTACTGCTTATGACGGAGAAGTTGCCTTGCAATACCTCTCCGAAGGGTTGAAACCCGATATTATCATATCAGATGTGATGATGCCGAAAGTAGATGGCATGCAGCTGCTCAAAGAGGTTCGTAAGTCGGAGAATCTTACCAAAGTACCATTTATCTTATTAACTGCAAAAGCTCTTGAGGAAGATAAAATTACTGGTTTACAAATGGGCGTTGATGATTACATCACCAAACCATTTAATCTCAAGGAGCTTGAGGCAAGGATACAAAACCTGCTGCAGAACAGGCGGATTAGAGAATCTCCTTCCACAGTCCCGGCAGAAAGTGGAGAGGAAGAAAAACCACTTTCTCATCCTGAAAAATTGATTAAAAAGGCCAGGAAACTCATATTGGAAAACATCGCTGATAATCAATACAGGGTCAAGGAATTTGCTGATGACATGGCATATAGCACTCGTCAGCTTGAAAGAATACTTAAAAAGGAAACTGGATTGTCACCTGTTGAATTCATCAGGGAAATTCGGTTACAGAAGGCTTATGAGTTGATACAAAACAAAAGTTTCGCTACTGTAAGGGAGGTTTCTATGAATGTTGGCATGGATAACTCATCATATTTCTCTAAAAAGTTTCAGGAACGCTTTGGAGTTTCACCGAAAGCCATGATGATGGAATAAAGTCGGCCAAGAGCAGTAGAAATACCCCTATTGGACATAACTATCTGGTACGTCCGCAAGGGGTAGAAACAACTAGCGAAATCTTATTCAGGCAGATTATCAAAAAAGAGCTGAGATCCATTAACAAGGCTAATGGCTAAGAACAGCTTTTCATTATCATTCAATGGTGTCCCGCCTGAAGCTCCAACATTGTTAAATTCGAATGTTGTACTGAGTGCTCCGGTATCATTGGCAGTCACAATTCGAATAGGATCTGTTTCATTTTCCGGTTCTTCACCACTGAAACTAAACGTTCCGTCAAAAAAAGCTCTTTCAATTTCTGCCAACGCCTCCGGGTCATCTGCGAATGTTTGAGCAATACCAACAAATTGGATCAATCCACCTTCACCTGTTAGTTCTGAAATCACCATAGCAGCATCTTCACTGGCTATCACTGCCTCGCCCCGGTGATTGATGATGGATCTGATTTGCCACCTTTGCTCCAGACATCTATAAAATTCATTGACAGCTTCATCTATGATATCAGGACTGCTGTCATCATCGTTGCAACCACTAAAAAGCATCACTCCTGATGTGAAAGCAATCAATAAAAACGCTTTACTTGATTTAAATAATTTGTTCATTTCAAAATTGATTTTTTCTGTATTTCAATGCAAATATGCAGACCAAAATCGGTCTTAAAAGAGTAGAAACGGCACATTTGTCAAGGAAGTCGCCTTTGAACATCACAAAGTCGTTTATGGATTGTTTTGATTTTGTCCGATATAAAATTCGACATTTCGATGCACTTGAATCAGGGTGAAAATCAATAATAGAATTTTGTAAAGCTCTTTCATTTGGAACTGTATGACAGGGGAACTCCATGACTTTAACAAGTAAAAAAACTTTAAAACGAGTATATCATATTCCGGCAAGTACGAGTAAATAGTTACTGCTAATGACAATTCCTAAAATGTGGAAATAGGCATCTTATTAAACCAGTTCGGTTAATTGACTCGAAGGCTTTTTTAGAACTTTGACCCTAAAAAGCCTTCGAATACTATTAGAAATAAATGAAAGAAAAGAAAGATTATCGATTAACGTACGATGGACAATTTTCTGGTATATTGCTCGGAACCAATCTTAATCAGTACCTGATAGAGCCCCGCAGGGATCGATGAAACATCAAGTGTTATCAGTGAACTTTCCGGTTCTTCCAGTTGTCTGGTCGAAACCAGTCGACCATTCAGATCGACAATTTCAACAACGATTTTTCCAGGTCTTTGATTACCATGATTGACTGCTAGTTCCACTTGATCGCTTGCTGGATTTGGATATAATTCACCCAATCCGAATTCCCCCGGCAATGAAGTAACCTGAATAATAGAAGAAAATTCAAAAGCACCATCAAAGTCTACCTGTTTCAATCGGTAATAATAGTCCGTATTAGCCAGTACGTTATGGTCTATAAAATCGTATGTATTTCGTTGCGTAGAAGTACCATTGCCTTCAACAAATCCTATTCTCTCTATCGTCGGATCATCTGCTGTCCATCGCTGTACCTCAAAACCCTCATTATTAAGCTCGGTCAGCGTTTCCCATTTCAACAGAATGTCACTTTCCACTGCCTCACCATCGAAGGTTAAAAGTGTTACAGGTAATGCATCGCCATCTACACTAAAGCCTTCTGAAAAGATAGAAATATTGCCTAAAGAAGTTCTCCCAAGACCTGTGATGATATCACTGGGATCTATGCGTGCAAAGTTAAGCGTTACAAAATCAAAACTGATGTCACCATCTGGATCAGGATTGACAAATCGTTCTCCAATGAAGCGCTTTCCTCCTACTTGTCCATTGATATCTGCCAATGGAGTAGCATAAAATTCCAGGAAAACACCTACATCTACTCCGGTTACTCTTCCCTGGATGCGATGGTTATCTCCCTCTTCGCTAACGCTTTCAATAATGACGGTCAATTCATTTGGTAATCCACGGCTATCGTAAACAATTGCCTGGAATTTGTTACCAAACAGGCTGGTTTCCCGTACAATTACCTCGTTGTTTTGTAAAGGCGACAGTTCATCGTCAACCAGATTTGCTTCGAAGAATATGCCAATGTCATTAAAAGCAATTGTATTACTGCTCTCTCCAAACTGGGTAATCGGTAATCCTCTTCCTATCGACAGATCATCCACTCCTTTTACAACAACTCCCGTTTCGTTTCCAAGGTCAATTGTACCCGAAAAGTCTGTTCCGATGAAGTTTCGTTGAAAAAGCACATTTCGGCCACCAATTAGTTCCATAAAGACTCCTATCCCATTCCCTGAAATTAAATTACCTTCTTGCACATCTAATCCCCCGATTTCCATTGTAATATCTGCCTGGTCATCCCGAAAGATCTCGATACCACTTTCTGAGTTCCCTAAAGGCGTATCACCCGATAAATTAGTACCAATAAGGTTGCCTTTGATGTTTATTCTCGTACCATCAGCAATACGGATTCCGACCTGGTTTCCTGAAATTACATTCCCGTCTCCTCTTGTCAATCCGATGACATTATCATTTCCACTATTCACGATACCTACCTGATTTGCTACAACAGACTCCCCATCTTCATCGGTACCAATTAAATTCCCAATGATGATTGTTTCATTTCCATTCACATCAATTCCATTCGTATCATTGCCGGAGATCAGGTTGCCTTCTCCTTCGACAACTCCACCTACGATTGTACCATCGTTGTTGATAATAACTCCTGATTCATTACCTACCGCTTGATTTCCATCGATATTAGTACCTATTTTGTTGCCAATAATAAATACCAATTCGCCGCTTTCAACCTGGATTCCCGGACCATTATTTCCGGAGATTAGGTTTGATCCTTCAGGTGTGCCATTGCCGACAATGGTAAAATCTCCTTCAACCAGAACTCCACGTTCATTCGGGAGTGCTGTATTCCCGGCCTGATCAGTTCCGATTTTATTGCCAAGTATCAGTGTTTGTTCAGCTTCATCAATATGGATACCATTTTGCACATTTCCAGCGATCTGATTAGCCTGGTTTTCTGTCAGTCCTCCAATAGTTGTATTCAAAGTGCCTTCTGAGGCTAAAACACCATTCTGTTGGTTTGAAATCCCCACATCACCCTGATTATTTGTTCCGATTTTGTTCCCCAGAATAGTCGTATTTTCCACTTCACTCAACTCGATTCCATTTTGTTCGTTTCCAGCAATGATATTACCATCGCCTGCATTACTTCCACCAACGGTATTACCGTCGGAACCATCTGATATCAAAATACCATTGCCCCCATTGGGAATTGCAGTTTCTCCATTGATATCCAACCCTACAATGTTTCCAGTCAATTGATTGTTAACACTCAAAAAATCAATGATGATCCCCGAATTTTCATTACCAGATATCAGGTTGTTATCAATGATATTGTTTGAAGCCTCTTCTTCCAGCAATATTCCGGCTGAACCGTTTCCATTTTCCTCAGTTCCTTCTGCGGACGTTCCTATAAAGTTATTAACAACCTGATTATCAGAACCGCGGATCAGGATTCCATCATCGGCATTAGCAGATATGATATTGCCATTGTCAGAAAAGCTAGTTCTGGCAACTGATCTACCTGCTGTGGCAATAGTCCCAATCAGGTTTTGATCCGAGTTACCATCAACTAATATACCTGAAGCAAGATTTCCTGAAATGTTGTTAGCGATTATTTCAATCTGATCAGAGTTTTCTAACAGAAGACCTTCAGCACCGTTTCCGATAAGTTCTAATCCATTGGCATCCACACCAATCATTACATTTCGCACCCTGCCGTTTGCACTATTTTGAATATGTACACCCATATCTGGGCCGTTAACCAGCGAAATGTCTTCAAAGGAAAATTCATTTACTCCGTCTGTCGTTAGTAAACCACCATCCAATTGCAACCTACCGTCTATTTGAATCAAAGGCTGATCGCTAAACAACGGTTGACTGCTTCCATCAATCATGATAGGATGAGCAATCGTTGGTAAAGCGGTTTGCGGCAGTATGGTCTTCACATCAGCCCTTCCGCTTATGACAAAAGCAATGGTGTCTTTTTGTGTTGTGCTGTTGGCATCTAAAATTGCCTGTCTCAACGAACCCGGACCTACGTTCTCCCTATTCGTTACCAGCAATTCATTTCCATTGCACTTATTGAGTACGAAAATTGTATCTGAATTATTTCGCTCGACCTGATCACCTGTAAACTCCAGGTCGAAAATCAATTCATATAATTTATCTATTTCCGAAAGGTCTAATCCCTGAATGCGAATGATTTGCTCCGATCCGGATGCAATCGGTTGCTGATTATTAGCCACAATGTTGGCTCCTTCAGCTCCAGATATTGTTATTTGCAATGCATTAGTTGCTACTTCTGTATTTCCATTATTCACTACTACGACATCTACTGCTTCGTTTTGTGTGAAACATCGATCACCGAAAATATGAGTAGCTGATACAATTCCAACGTCGCTGGAAACTGCATTGCTAATGATGTGAGTTGAAAATTGTGAAGTATTTCGAAGTGATTGCGTAGCAGTGGCGGTAATCAATAAGTCATCCTCCAATATGATGGTAGACACATGGTTGATGATACCAAAGCCATCAACATCTGTTCTTACCTGTATTTCATCATAAAATGTCGCTCCTTCGGCGTTACCACTTCCATTTAGCTGCTCATTGGTGAAAAACTCAATTAAATATAATGTATTGGGAACTCCATCGATGGTACCCTGAATCCTGTTCTGCCCTACATTTGCAGCGATAATAAGCTCGGGAGTAGCCACTGCATTTTGATCTTCCCCAAAGGCGATACCAAGCACACCGTTATCAAGAATAGTGTTTTTAGTAAGCCTGATGTTTTCAGATTGGACCTGACCATCTACATCATTGGTACCGATGAATACCCCATTTTGCTGATTAAAAAGAATTCTGTTACTGCCAGCCGCATCTTCGCCACCGACGATATAATTTTGGCTTCCGGCAAATTGAATTCCGTTCAGCGTGTTTCCAAAATCAAGTGCAAGTCCTTCATTCGAACCAATGATATTCCGCGCTATTACATTCACTTCGCCACTGCTATTGACTACCGATATGCCATTTCCTCCATTGGAAGAAATTACATTGATGTCAGCCTGCAGTAATCCACCGATGAGTGTAGTAGAAGTCTCTCCTTCTATGTGGATTCCATCTCCATCATTTCCAATCGATTTGCTTTGATCAGCAGACAGACCGATGATGTTACCTGCAACATTACCGAACTCCCAACTTTCCTTCACTTCAATACCGTGCAGACCATTTCCTCCGATTAGATTGTCTAAAATCGTGACAATCGTTACGTCAGAAATAGAGATGCCAGATTCCTGATTACCTAAATCAGATTCACCGATCAGATCGGTACCAATGAAGTTGTTGATTATCTCTACTGCGGTAGCATCTTCCAGCTGAATTCCTGTACCTAAGTTACCAGAAATGATATTAGCAAATGCATCACCAGTGCCTCCAATTTGCGTGTTCTCAGCTTCTCTGATCAACACGCCATTCAAGCCGTTTGGAATCATACTGACCCCATCCTGGCTCAATCCAATGATGTTTCCAAATATTTCGTTATCTCCTGATACATCATCTGCAATTACAATACCATTGAGCTGGTTACCGGAAATAGTGTTTCCTGTCAGGTCATCGACTACTCCAATGATGTTTTCATCTCCACCTCTGTGAATGAAAATACCGTCACCCTGATTGGGTATCGCTGCATTTCCAGTACCATCCAGGCCAATAGTATTTCCGGAAATCCGGTTGAGGTCTGATGTTTCTATTTCTACGCCATTTCCGCCATTCCCTGAGATTAGGTTATTGCTGATGGTGTTATCCTGTCCGCTTACTACCACAATTCCTTGTTGTGCATTGGCTATTGCCACCTGACGTGTGATGTCTGTTCCAATCGTATTGTTGGTGATGTCGTTATTGGTAGCTTCGAACAAGAAGACTCCTCTGTCCACATTTCCGGCAACTAGATTGTTGGAAAAAGTAGTGGCATCCGATTCGTTGATCAGGATACCACTGGATTGATTACCAATTGCAAAAGTCCCATCGGTATTTGCACCGATGATGTTATTTTGAACTAAGTTCGTCGTTGACTCAGTGATCGTAATTCCGTTGATGGTGTTGCCAGATATGATATTCCCGGATTCAGGCTCAGCTCCTCCAATTTCAACTCCTGATACATTACTGATCAGAATACCGTTGGTAGCATTAGGAATAGCGCTGTTGCCCGCTCCATCTGTTCCTATGTGATTGTTATGAATTCTGACTTCCAGATTTGCTTCTTCAGTCAGCAATACCTGTATTCCGGCATTTCCATTACCACTGATGACATTTCCTCCATCGGTTTCTGAGGTTCCAATCTGGATGTTGTTACTGCCATTAAACAGACTAATACCCAGTCTACCATTTCCCAATGCTTGATCTTCGGTGATATTGGTTCCGATGGCATTTCCTTTAATGGTGGTATTAATAGTGTTGGTGATTGAAATACCATCTGAGGCATTTCCGGATATGAGGTTGTTAATGACTTCATGGTCTTCGCCTGAACCAAAGCGAATAAGTCCTCTGTTGCGTATTTCTTCATCAAAGATAATTCCGGTAATCTGATTCGGTACAGCATTTAATCCCGCTTCATCGGTTCCAATCTTGTTATTGATAATAGTATATTGTGTGGCACTTGATAACTCTATGCCAAACTGGGAATTCCCTGAAATTACATTGCCTCCTTGCGGATCGGTACTACCAATTGTATTATCAAAACCTCCAAATCCGTTGATTCCAATTTGATTAGGGACCGCATTTTGCCCGTCAATATCCAGTCCGATGAAGTTGTTACTCATGAATATACTTGTACTCGACTGAACTGAAATACCTGCTTCGTCGTTTCCTGAGATGATGTTTCTTCCATGCTCGTCAACGGTTCCAATTACTATATTTTCCGATTCAATGACACTAATACCTTGTTCAATATTTCCTATTTCAATCAATCCGGAGACATCTGTACCAATTAGGTTATTGATAATCTGATGTGATTCGCTTTCGTTAATTGATATGCCATTTTCAAAATTGCCCGAGATGACGTTACCACCCATTTCCACATTGGAACCTATAAATCCGTTGATAGCAGTTTCACTGACAGCGATACCATCTCCATTTCCCGCTGCTTCATCTCCTGGAACGGTCAAGCCAATGGTGTTTCCACTGATGAAAGTACTGTCCGAACCATTTCTGAGAGAGATTCCGTTGATTCTGTTTCTTGATATGACATTACCAGCGAAGGGCAAACCAATGATGTTACCTTTTCCGAAAACTGCAATTCCACTGATAAAATGGCCTATTTCCTGATTGCCAAGACTATCGATTCCAATGAGGTTATTCAAAATTTGATTTGCATCTCCCGCTATCTCAACGCCTGAAAACTCCCCTGCAATCAGGTTGGCTTCTACAGGTGTCATGCCTCCCACCCTATTAGAATCAGACTCAATGCGTATGTTGATAGTGTTATCCGTGACATCTCTTGACTCATTGTTGATATTCAGTCCAAAGACACTTCGCTGAATCGTATTGTTTTTAGATACTGCCCCTGTAATCAGCAGGTTCTGTTCTATGTTGCCGGCAATTCTGGAGGATTTGACAATGACATCCTGAGTGCTTTCAAGTCTGATACCTGCCAATCTATTTGGTAAAAAGTCGATTAGATTTTCATTGAGGCCTATTGCTGATTCTTCAATGAATCCAGTATTGACGTTCAACATGCTAATGCCAATTCCCGGTGCATTGTTGATCGTAAGTCCGGTCACAAATACTGAGTCAGTATTTTGAAACTGCAGTAAATCACCATTAGAGAGTTGATTACCTGAAATCTCTATCAGTGGTGTGTCTTTAAACAAAGGCTGTGATCCACCATTGATCCAGATACTTTCCTGAATAACCGGATAGGGTGTCAAAGGACTAATCGTTTTAACAGCATCAGTATTAACTATCAGGAATTCAATGGTATCAATTTGTGCAGTATTATTCGCATTCAGGATAGCCTGTCTCAACGATCCGGGTCCGTCATCATTGGTATTAGTCACCTGTAATGCGGTTCTGTTGCATCCGTTGATGACTGCAAAGCTCAAAGTATTGTCTTCATTGTTTTCATCCCCAGCTAATTCCACAATAGCCTGTAATTCATATAGTTGTTCCGGGGTTGAGAGGTCTAAACCATCCACTAAGATCGTTTGTGCATCAAAAGGTGTCAGGATTTGATCGTTGGTGAGTAAAACCGGACCATCCTCCGATCCAAGAATCCTTATATCCAGTTCTCCTGCTGCAATATCGGTAGTACCGACATTCAGTATTTCCAATACTATTGACTCATCTTCGTCCAGGCATATTCCTCCGAAATCTTCATTAAATGATAGCAGTCTAATGTCTCGTTCGGGAAGGGGTTCAAAACTGATAAACCATTCTGTGAGTTCTATATCCGGCGTATTATCATCTAAGGAATGTACGATTAACTGCCACTCTCCAAGAGATTGAGAGTTTGAAAACTGCGATTCAAAGGTAAAGGCTCCAGTCAGGGGTCCGAGATCACAGTTTACTTCATCAATTCTACCTGCGGGCTTAAACTGCTCTGGTCCGCCGATACGGTCTATAAATATACCGACTGTATCAGTAAAGGTGGTTCGATTATATTCTCTCACGTCATCGGATAAGTGAAGTATTTGTCCATCTGGTGACTGTAGGAAGAATAAAAGATCATCGTGAAAAAAGCGATCATCCAGCGTAATGGTTACTCCGGCAATCTTTGCGTTAGGTAACCTGACATCTGCGGAAAATCTCGCGGGTTCATTTTCACATTCACTGTTGATAATAGTACCGATTTCTCCATCAATATCTGCACGATCTTCATCGCATATATTGAAAACAGACAACTGAAGATCATCATTAAATGCATTGGGATCATTGGTTAATTCAGCAACAACTTGTAGATCAAATATTTCAAAAGGATTGGACAAATCCACTCCTTCTATGATCACCAATTCTGTTTCTCCTGGTGATAGTAAGTTCTGATTGCTGCTATTGACAGGACTATTGATCGCTCCAAACAACTGTAATCCCACAGTACCTGGTAAAATGTCTTCCAGCCCATTGTTTCTGATGGTAACCTCAATTGTTTCGTTATTATCAAAGCAGAATCGTTCAATGGGATGAAAAATTTCAGCGACAGCTACGTCAACCGGGGGCACTCCTGAAAAATGTAAACTCCAACCTTCCAGGGTACCAATAGAGCTGTTGGCATTGTCAAAAATGATAAGATCCCACGTGCCCCTGGAAATACCGGAGGAAAACTGACTCGCGAAACTAAATGTACCTAACTCACCATCGGGATTACAAGTGACTATCTCACTCCTGCCCTCCGGTTTAAAGCCACCTCTGAAGGGCGGAGTACCTTCAGTAATGAAATTTGACGCACCATCTTTAAAAACCGTGTTCGAATAATCATCCTGCACGGAACCATTGGCGGTAGTAATTTCAAGAATTTTCCCTTCCGGACTTCTTAAAAAAGCTTCTACTGATCCGGCACGTCCATGATCGATGTCCAACACCAGGCTATCCAGTCTTAGCCCCGTGATGGGAACTTCAATACTAAAGGTATCAGGATTAAAGGTATTGCAGGTATTTCTGGTAATTTGCCCTGTGGGCCCGTCAAACGAAACTATCGGTAGACAATTATTGAGTAATTGTAATGATAACTCATTGTTTGTCAGTAGACTATCATCAAGTTGTGTAACAGTAGCTAGAAGATTGTATTGTTTTTCCAGAACGGAAAGATCAACTCCTTCTACGATGATGGTGTCCAATTCGTCAAAAAGTAATCTTTCAGAGTTTTGAACGTTAATCGGGCTGTTTTCTGCTCCGTCGATGGATAATGTCAATTCGCCAGGTTCAATAGCAAAGCTTCCACGGTTGGCAATGACTAATTCCATTCTTTCGGTCTGGTCAAAACAGGTGCTGTCCTGCAAATGATTAAAGGAAACTAATTCCACGTCTCTTGCGAAAGGTGAAGAGAAGCCGAGTTTCCATTGATTCAGAACTCCGTCTTCACTATTCCTCCCTTCAAATCTGTCAATGACATGTAGAGTCCAGATTCCATTTGGATTTTCATTCCCAAATTGAGTTTGAAAAGTAAAGGCACCTTCTGTACCAGCAATAAGGCAATTGACACCTCTCTGTGCCCCAAAGGGCTTAATCGATCCAGTGTAAGGGGCCCTGGCAGCTGAAAATGTGGTGGTTGCAGCATCTTCGAAAATGGTGGATTCGAAGTTTTCTCCATTCGCTGAGCCTCTGGCTAATTGCAAAACGGTTCCGGCAGGAGAAACAACGTAGATTGCAAGGTCAGCAACAGACTCATGCGTAATATCTAATTCAACGCTGGTGAGCCTAATATTGGGTGCTCCTGATTGTACAAGAGCCTCAAACAGATCACCCTGTGAACAATTGTCATCTGTGATCGTGCCTGTCTCACCCATCACTAAAAGATCGGCAGAGCAATCATTGAGTAAATTCAACGACCGCTCATTACCAACCAAAATTTCATCTAAATCGTAAACTGCCCTGAAAGTCAGGTCATAGCTTTTTCCAATGACTGATAAGTCTATATCATCGAAAATTATCAGCTCAGACGCTCCTGCGGGAATGATTCCTCTATTTGTTCTGGTGGGATTGTTTTCCGCTCCTTCTATTTGAACCAATACATCATTTGCGGCAATGTCAAAAAATCCCCGGTTGCTGATTAGTACTTCAAATACTTCATTCTCTTCCAGGCAGATATCATTTGGGATATGTGTGACATTCGTAATAGACACATCATTTGCGCTTACTGGAGAGAATACTAAAGACCAGCTGTTTAGTGCAGCCGTCACCTCGTTGACTGACGATTCTCCAATGATCAATTGCCAGGTACCTGCATTTTCGATATCTGCAAATTGAGACTCAAATGTAAACCTTCCCCTATCCGGTAAATCCGGTAAAGTACATCTCACTTCATCCTGTGAGCCTAATGGCTTAAAGCTTCCGGTGAACGGAGCTAGTCCGTCATCTATGAAAAAATTGGCATCATCAGTAAACAAGGTATTTGTCAGGTTGGCCTCACCTGCCGAACTGTTTCGATTGTGTAATTGCAACACCTGGCCTTCCGGTGACACCAGATGTATGAGCAAATTAGAGAGGTCGGGGTGATTGATATCCAGCCTGACGCCAACCAGATCGTCCAATAGTGGGTTGTTTGGTACATCTGCTGTAAAAACATCTTCGGTCAGTGAACCCAGAAAGCAAGTTCTGCTGGTGATGTTCCCAGCTGTACCGGGAATCTCAAACTCATCAAAGCATATTCCAGTAACTGACTGTGTGGCTGTATCGTTATCATCACTTTCATCGCTTGCTAAGGTCACGGTTCCCACCAATTCATATAATTGGTCTACTACGGAAAGGTCTACATTAGTGAATACGATATCTTCTGTTTCTTCAAATGCGAGTGTTTGTTGATTAGATTGATCAGCTAGCAGATTTTCTGCTCCGTTCAGAGAAACGGTGACAGCACCGGGTGCAATCTCGTTCAGGCCTGCGTTCCTTATTCTTACTCTTACACGCTCATTCTCATCGAAACATAGAGAATCGGCAAGATGTGTCACTGCTACCACTTCTATATCAACGTCGAAAATTGGACGATTAAAGAACTCAGAGGTGTTGCCATCAACGTCTGTTGCTGTGGCAGACACTAATGTTGGGTCAGCCGCTGTTGTTGGAAATGTAGCAGAAAAACCTACATCTCCGGCATTTCCTGTTTCGACCGTAACACTTCCGAGAAATTCCTGTCCTTCCAGGTTTTCTGCGTTGTTCAGGTTCTCATTGATGTAAAAATCCAGCGAAAACGTTGCATTAGGTGTACTATTGAAGTTCCCCGAAATGGTCACTTCTTCATTCTCAATAATAGCATTGGATATTTCAGGGAAATTCAACAAACTATTTGGCCCTTCGTCCACATCAGATAGGTCATTTTTGTCAATACCGTCACCTGAAAGATCAATTCCTAGGATATCATTGTTGAAAATGCTGTTACCTCTGATGGTATTCCCGGAAGAAGTATCTCCATCTTCATTTATACGGATTCCATTCAACTGATTATCATGAATTTCATTTCCATTATCAGAGCTAATTCCTCCAATCAGGTTTCCGCTTCCATTAATGATATTTATTCCGTTCATTTTATTGAATGCAATGTGGTTATTTTGAAGTATCAGCTGATCACTTCCTGAGATCAATATCCCATCTTTAGCGTTAGGAATGGCAGTATTTTGCGAAGCATTGAGGCCAACGGTGTTATGTTGCAGGGTCACATTTTCCATATTACCGGAAAGCATTATCCCGCTACCACCGTTTCCGGAGATGACATTTCCTTCTGAAGCGTCATTTCCACCCAGTTCTACATTTATAAGGGCATTGGCCTTCAATCCTCCGCTACCATTGGCTAATTGAATAGATCCCGAAACATCGATTCCCACTCGGTTTCCATGCAATTCACTATCAATCAGCGTAGTTAGTATTATTCCTTCCAGGGTGTTTCCCGAAATGGTATTCCCGGAAAGGTTTATAGTGTTTCCATTGATTATTTCGATTCCAATCTTATTGGGAATGGCGTTACTCCCCGAGAGATCAGTGCCAATCAGGTTATTGGTAAAAGTTAAATTTGTTCCATCCGTAATGAATATGCCATGACCAAGATTTCCACTGATGACATTTACGGAATCAGGTGTTATACCACCAAAGATGACATTCTGAATGTTGAAACCATGAATTCCATCGCCTCCATTTGTCAGATTCGAAGTTCCTTCTAAATTGCTACCAATCAGGTTGCCGATGACAGATCCTCCAATAATGCCATTGAGGTTAACTCCATGATCTGTACTTCCGGCAATCAAATTTCCTTTTAAAGCAATATTCAGCCCATCAGTGATTGTAACTGCCTGAAATTCAGAAATCACGGAACTCCCTGAAGCATTTGTTCCAATGAGGTTATTTTCTAATCTCAATAAATCGACCTGATCAATTACCAAACCAATCTTTTCTTCGAAATCTCCCGAAACGTTGATCACATTACCATTGCCTGCTTCTTCATCACCGATGATTAATTCTGTAACACCAACTGCACGTATCGCTATAGAGTCTCCACCTAATGCCTGAGTTCCATCCAGGCTTGTGCCTAGTAAGTTCCCTAAAATTCTTGTCCTGTCCGAACCTGTCAATACATCAATCAAAATCCTACTTGAAGCAATTAAATTGTTGTTGATGGCAACACCAGAAGAGTTTTCGACTGTAATTCCACTTTGATCAAATCCAAATTCTGGCTGTGATCCTGAAGCATCCGTCCCGATGTAGTTGTTCGCTATTGTCGTACTGCTGCTATTGATGATCCGAACGCCTATACTATTTCCTGAGTGAATGGTCAAACCGCGTAAAACTGAATTGGGAGCATCGTTGAAGACAATTCCATTGCCAACAGCATTGATGGCAAGCAATGGTACACCCACCTGCTCCTGAAGACCGGACGCATCAATTGCCAAAGTTTCTGTAACCTGTGGCAGATCTGATTGTAAGTTGATTTGAAATGGTCCGTTTCCTGGAATATCAAAATTGATTTCATTCGCAACAGGCAATGCATTCGCCTCTAAAATAGCTTGTCTCAAAGATCCGGGTCCCGCATCATTGGTATTGGTGACCAATAAAGGCGCTATGGGTTCCAGCAGATTTTCAAACCAGATAATTCGGTCGCTATTACCTCCAGCCGCTGCAACGATATCTATTCGGGAGTTTTTATCTAAATCAGTCAGAAATAAATCTGTCCCATTTGGTAGGTTTGGGTTGAGTACTCTCTCTGTAAACTGCTGATTGCCATCGTTTTCAAACCATACGACATCTCCGAATGTACCATTTGATATGGCAAAAACATCGAAATCCCCATCCCCATCTACATCAGCCGCATCAACATCGAATGGGCTAACTATAGCAGTTTTAATGACTTGCTTAGTGAAATTCTGATTGCCATCGTTTGAATACCATGCAATTTCTCTTCCGTCTCTGGCCGCTCCCAAAATATCAATGTCTCCGTCATTATCAAGATCTATCGGTTTTATACTTACTACCGATCTGAAAAAGTCATCGATCAAATGCCTGGTGAAATTTTGATTGCCGTCGTTTTCAAGCCAGGCAATGTCGCTACCATTTCTACTGGCTTCCAAAATATCAATGTCTCCATCTTCATCTAAATCCACTGCTTCAATGTCGATCTGGCCAATCCTCAGGTTGTTGATGGTGATTTGGGTAAAAGATTGATTGCCGTCGTTTTCGAACCAGGAAGTATTATTGCCATTAACCCCGGCTGTTATCAAGTCTAAATCTCCATCGTTATCCAGGTCCACTCCTTCCACATCCTGGGCACCATCATAAAATCCGGAAATAAGTCTTCTCGTAAAATTTTGATTACCATCATTCTCAAACCAGGCAAGGTCATCACCAATATTGGCAGTACCAAGAATGTCCAGGTCTCCATCATTGTCTACATCTTTTACGTCTAGCCCTACAGCTCCGTCGAAGCTCCCAAATATCAGATGGCTCGTAAAGTTTTGATTACCATCATTCTCCAACCAAATGACATCATCCACATCTCGTATCATGGCCACTATATCGAGATCATTATCCTGATCAAGATCGACGACAAATACAGTCCTTGCCCCGGCCAAATTGTCAGCGACTAATCTTTCTTCAAATGGCGGAGAAGCAGGACTTTGAAGGGAAAACTCTGAGGTATTTCCATTGCGATCTTCGACAATTACAGAAACAAAATCTCTGGAACCGATAGTGGTATTTCCGGTAATGAAAAACTCGCCAAAACCATTTGCATCCAGCCTTACATTAGTTTGTGAACCGATAAATTCCTGACCTTCCACATTGCCACTTGCATTAACTCCTGCGCTGTTATAAGCTTCTACTTTCAAAATTTGATTTCGCGCACCAACGATACTTCCTTGAACCAAAAGGTTACCTTCAGAAAACTCAGCAAACGTAATCGTAGCATTATTCAGTAAGGCGTTTGGACCGACATCAGCATCCAATGGATCATTTTCATCAATTCCATCGTTGTTCAGGTCAATGCCTAAAATGCCATTGTCGAAAATGCTGTTTTCCTGAATGGTAATTCCGGAGGAGTTGTTATCAATAACGGTGATTCCATTCAATGAACTAGCAGTAATCACATTCCGGTTGACAGTTCCGTCGATTGCCAAATCATCAACATCATCTAGGAAAATCCCGTGTCCACCATTTCCAAATGTCACTGAAAGATCACTATTGGCACCTATTGTATTCCCCGATAATACTCCATCGGTGGATTGTGTAATGACGATTCCATCGGACAGGTTACCGGCAATGCTGTTTCCGGAAATAGTTGGGTTATTGCTCTGGCTTATTTGAACGCCGGTATCATTTGGAATAGCAGATTGTTCATCGGCTGCAAGTCCGATTATATTTCCAATCGCTCGTATATCCTGAGACGAGTTGATCACTTGTATTCCGATGGTGTTACCCGAAATGACATTGTTCAGTAGAGAGGTAGTGCTTGATTCATTGATGATGATGCCATTTCCGGTAAAACCTAAGTTCTGTTTAGAGCCAGAGGCATCTGTGCCGATTCTGGTTCTTTCTATTTCGGTGTCTTCACTGGAGTTGATTATGATACCATTCCCGGTACCTGAAAAAATTGCCAGGTCACTGACCGAAGAGCCGGGAGCGTTTTGGAAAACAAATCCATTGTCAAAAGCCTGAATTTCAATTAATGGAGATCCTGAAAAATCCGTTTGCGATCCCCCTTCGATACTGACAGTCTCACTGATGATGGGTAAATTGGAAGCCAGGACAATCCTTTGTGCACCTGCTCCTGGAATATTAAAAGTAATTCGATCTGCTCCGGCTGCTGTGTTGGCTTCTTCAATAGCTGCTCGCAAAGATCCGGTTCCGGTGTCGGCAGTATTGGTTACTACCAATGGTGCTACAATTCTGAATTCATTTCTGTACCAGATAATGTCGTCTGCTATATCTCCAGTAGCCAATATATCCGGTATGCCATTTGAATCGATATCTGCCGCATGGATGTCAAAAGCGCCATTTAGATTTGCATCGACGATGAATTTTTCAAAATTAAGATTTCCGTTGTTTGTATAAAGCGCCACATCGTCGGCATCAGTAGCAGTTGCCAATACATCTAAATCTCCGTCATTGTCCATGTCGGCAGTGGCCACTAAACGTGCCCCGGTAAAATCAGCATCGATTACTTGCCTGGTAAATGTCTGTGATCCATTGTTGACAAATATGACAATGTCATTGAAATCTCTCGAAGCTGCCAGAATATCAATATCTCCGTCATCATCAAAATCTCCGATATCTACGCCTAAAGGTCCACCAAAGTTTGCGTCTATGATACGCTTGGTGAAATTTTGGTTGCCATCGTTCTCAAACCAGGCCACATCGTTGGCACGAACCGCAGTACTAACAATATCTCTGTCTCCGTCACCATCTATGTCCGTGGCTACCAGGGCGGCATTGGCTCCATCAAAGTTGTTATCGACTACCCTTTCGGTAAAGTTTTCACTACCGTCATTCTCAAACCATAAAATGTCATCCTCATTGGTAACAGTGACAATAACGTCCATATCTCCATCCTGATCAAGATCATCGCTGATGACAATACTTACATTGTCAAGACTATTGGAAATGACCCTTTTGGTAAATTGCTCATTACCATTGTTTTCATACCAGCTCAGCTCATCAACGTCTACTGCAGTTGCCAGAATGTCCAGGTCACCATCATCATCAAGATCTGTGGTAAAGACAGTTCTTGCACCATCCAGATTTCCATCAATTAATCTTCTCGTAAACCCCTGACTACCATCATTCTCATACCACACGACATCATTGCTGTTTCGACTAACAGCCACGACATCTACATCTCCGTCCATATCCAGATCGATGGGAAAAACTGATAATGGGCGATCAAAATTGTTATCGATGGTGAATGGTGTGAACTCCTGAGAAAATCCCGACAAGCTAAGTACAATCAGAAAAACCAATAATAATCCACTTCTTATATCGGTGAAACAGTCCACGACAATGACATTTTTGAAATGTGTTTTCTTCACTTCCATGCAATGCATATGTTTTGATTGGGTAAACCGGAATGAACTTCAAATTAAAAATTGCCGAATCCTTCTGGTTAATAAAGTTGTTTTGACGTCAAAACTGGAGGTTTGTATTGAAAAGGATGTGTTCTTTTACGCCATAAAAAATCAGGTTGGCGACAGATTATAAGTGGTTGATTATCAATTATAAAGAGTTAAATAGGTCAACAAGTAGATTGCCTGAGAATCCATTTAAGACGTGATTTAACACAAAAGCGACACGAAAGTTTTTTACCCTTGAGAGACACCTTATAGGAATATGTGTCGATTAGATCATTGAGTGAGATCCTTTGATCGGACACATGATATCACTAATTTTTCAGAGTCCTTTAAATGGACTATGAAATTGTAGGAGTGAAAGAGAACGATCTTTGAAAATAAACAAGGAATGATGTTGTGGTGAATTAATTCCAACTCCATCTGAGTTCCCTAATCGTGATAGGGAACTCAGATGAAATTGGTGAATATTTTCTTTCATAGTCCTCTTCGGAAACCTATGAAAGTGCGGGAATAATAAATTGTAGCAATATGTAGCTTGATATTTGACCTAATATCCGGCAGCTTGTCCGTCTTTACGGCTTTCTGATGCGCCATGATAGACTTTATTGACATCATCCCACATGATTGCCTGATAGCCACCGTAGATACCTCTTGCGGTACCGATTCTATGGCCTTTGTCCATCAAACCTCTGATTGTTGAATATGGAATCCCTGACTCAGTACGTACTGTTCCTGTATTAGTGGTTGTGGCACCCATTGGGCTCGCACCACCCGTATGATCCCATCGTGGCGCATCGCCTGCTTCCTGTACATTCATGCCAAAATCAACGATGTTCATCACAATTTGTGTGTGACCCATCGGCTGGAAGTCTCCGCCCATCACGCCAAAGCTTAGTACTGGCTTGCCATTTTTGGTCATAAAAGCGGGAATAATAGTGTGAAAAGGCCTTTTTCCCGGTTCGTAAGTATTGGCTTGTCCTTTTGTCAGACTAAACAACTCTCCCCTGTCCTGTAACATAAAACCTAACTTCGGAGGTGCCATTCCGGAACCCATTCCTCTGTAGTTACTTTGGATGAGAGAGATCATGGTTCCTTCGCTATCAGCGACCGTCATGTAGATCGTTTCTCCTGCGGAAATCTCACCTGCAGCATATGTTCCTGCTCGTTCACCAATTTGCTTTCTTCTACTTTCTGCATAATCAGCAGATAATAATTGTTCCACCGGGACATCAAAAAAGTCCATATCAGCATAGTACTTTGCCCGATCTTCAAATGCCAGTTTCTTGGCTTCAGTGAATAAATGCAAATGCTCGGCACTTCCAAACTCAATATTCGAGAAGTCGAATCCTTCTAAGATCTTCAACATCTGTAGCGCAGCGATACCCTGTCCATTGGGAGGTAATTCCCATACATCATACCCTCTGTAATTAATTGACACAGGTTCTACCCATTCCGATTTATGTGCTGCCAGATCTTTAGCGGAAAGAAAACCACCTTGAGATTTCATGAACTTGTCTATCGTTTTGGCGATATCTCCTTTATAAAATGCATCTCTTCCCCCATTGGCAATTTTGCGATAGGTATCGGCCAGGTAAGGGTTTTTATAGATTTCACCTTCCTTTGGTAACTTACCGCCATTTTGGGCTTTATAAGTATCTACAATATTTGGAAAACCTCTGGATTCAAAAAACGGAATGGTACGTTGCATGTACCAGGCAATGAGTTCTGTTAAAGGAAAGCCTTTCTCTGCATAGTCGATTGCAGGTGCAAGTATTTCAGTCATTGGTTTGGAACCGAACTTTTTGTGTAATTCAAACCAACCATCTACGGCACCTGGGACACTTACTGGAATTGGGCCATGCGAAGGGATCTTTGTCAGAACTCATTGCCTGGTACATGCAACGTACCATTCCGTT
>JBCBHL010000054.1:0-26473 GCA_038525605.1 Bacteroidota bacterium | reverse complement strand
GCTTCCATTATCAATTCCTTAAAATCCACCCCTACAATAAGGATACAAGTATGATATTTTCAATATGAGATGGAAGCCAATAATTTTATTATTCGAAAAGGTGCATGTTTTAACCTAAACTAACGCATCCTCATTCCTAAGGCAGTTGAGTTCGCTGACCAGATAGAACTTCAACAATCAGGAACTATGATGAACTAAACAATTAACACTATGAAGAAAAAAATACTAATGTTGATTTTCCTTTTAGCCGCAACCCTCGGTTATGCTCAGTCAGATAAAGTGTCTGTCGTAAGAAGCACTGAGGGAATGAAGTTGGTGGTTAATGGGAAAGATTTCATGGTCAATGGTGTGAACTGGGACTATGTTCCAATTGGTACAACCATTACAGACCCGGGAGTATGGAGCAGGTCCGATGATATTATTAAGGCTGCATTGGATTCTGAAATGTCCCTCTTAAGAAACATGGGTGTGAATACAATTAGAACCTATGATCTTGAGCCCCGCTGGATCAAATACATCTATGAAAACTATGGTATTTACACGATGCTCAATATCACATTTGGAGCATATGGTCTAACTATCAACGGTGCGTGGACACCACAAACTGACTATGCTGATCCCGCCACACGGGAGGTGCTCATGGCTGAAGCCAGAACGATGGCCGAGACCTACAAGAACACACCAGGTCTCCTACTTTACATGATAGGTAATGAAAATAACTATCATTTATCCTGGACTGGTGCTGAAACAGAAGCGATTCCTATCCAAGGAATTGATTCAAATAAAATCAAAGCTGCTAGAGCACTTTATAAAGCCTTCAATGACGCTACACTTGAAGTGAAACAAATTGACACATCTCATCCTGTTGCAATCTGTAACGGTGACCTGCTTTATTTAGACTTAGTAAAAGATGAATGTAAGGATATCGATATCTACGGAACCAATATGTATCGTGGTATCTCTTTCATCGATGCTTTTCAAAAGGTGAAAGATGAATTAGACCTGCCTATCTTATTTGCGGAATTTGGAGCGGATGCTTTCAACGCAAGGGATAATCAGGAAGACCAGTATTCTCAGGCATACTACATGACTGGTAACTGGAAAGAAATTTATGCAAACGCTGCGGGTCTGGGATTGGCCAATAATTCACTTGGAGGATTCACATTCCAGTTCAGTGATGGCTGGTGGAAGTATCTGCAAACTAAGAATTTGAGCATTCATGATAACAATGCTTCATGGCCTGCAAATGGATATTCCAGAGATCAGGACAAACCTGGTGATAACAACATGAATGAAGAGTGGTTTGGAATTTGTGCAAAAGGACAAACTGACGCGAGAGGATTATATCAATTATACCCAAGAGCTGCCTATTATGCACTAAAGGAAGCGCATCTTCTGAATCCCTATATGGAAGGAGTTACCTTAGAGGGTGTCGAGAGGCATTTCAACGCCATCCAGATTACTGATGCTGTAATGAAGGCAAGAGGAGATAAGGCTGCCTTGCTTGCTGAAGGTGGTGGAAAGCTAAGGGTAAGTGAGTTCAGAGCTGAGCTTTCAACCTTTCATACGGGCGGTAAATTAGTGACAACCCCTGACGATCCTGATCCACTAAATCCTGTATTTCCAAATCAGTTAGGGTTTGATAACATGGAATCTTACTTTCTCGGATTTGAAGCAAAACCTGCCGATAACATCCGGGCAAATGTTACCTTCAACGCTGTCGGTAATGTTGCGCAGAACCCAATCAATGAGATTTTTTACGAAAACAGAGCCAGACCTCAGATCGTCAACACGGCAAACGGAAATACACCAGCTACCTTAGAAAGAGTGCAGGTTTACCAGGCGGAATACAACTGGAATCATAAGTACTTCGATTTGACAGGTTTCTATCGAACGGGGCATTATCATTGGGGATATGAGGGAGACTTCTTTGGATTATATCCTGAAGCAAACTACGGCCCCAATATAGATATTTACAATGGTCTCGCACCGCAAGGTCTGGAAGTGGCAGGAAAGAAACAATTTGACGGTCTGAAAGTAGCCTACGGTAGAGAGTTATGGTGGGGAGCAAACCCTGCAGTACTTGTAAAGTATACCAAAAAAATTGGGAATATGGACGTTACCGGTATCTTTCACGAAGATTTGCAAGCTCCCGGAGCGGCGGTTAGTTCTATTGCGGTTCCACAACCGCGTACAAGAAGGTTGACCTTACAGGCAGAAAAAGAAATAGGTAAGTTGACAATTCAGGCCGGAGGTATCTGGGGTGGACAACCTTTGGTGGGAAGAGAATTCCAAATCGTAGAAGGAACCTCAGGCAACTATGAAGTTTTTGAAGACAGAGTACAGAATTCAGACACCTGGGGTGGTAAGGCAAAACTTACTTACGCAGGTGGAAGATTTAACTGGTATGCTCAGGGATCAGTTATGGGACTTGTAGCAAACGGAGGTGCAGATCAAACACAGACATTTACAGGGTGGAGATTACGAGACACTGGTAGTGGTAATGTTAGTAGCCTCTTATCTGGTTTTACCTACTCAATAGGTAAATGGCAGATAGCGCCAAACTTCATGTGGCAGGAGCCAATGATCAAGGCAATTCCGAATGATGCTCCTGCACCTGCAAGACTCAGAAATATCCTGAATGATCCTTTTGTGGTACGTGCCAACAGAGAAACTGTGGGTGGAGAACTACTTATTACTTTTGATCCAACTCCCGGAACCTGGATGTATGAATGGGATAATGACCGGGCGGAAGATGCAGAATTTGCAGCTAGTGTTGGTTTCGTTTACAGACACCATCCACGATCAATGGATGCTGCCGTAATTTTCCCCGGAACCGGAAGGATACCGACAGCAGCTGAAGGTTCGCCTCCGGCAATCGACCTGTGGGAAGTGAATACGAGAATTGTGTCCAAATTGAGTTCCGAGTTTGGAATCATCGCCAACCTTTATGGTGGAAACGGACAAGCAAACGGTCCTGATCCGAGAACTATTGAAAGAATCGGTGGTGATGTAAGAGTCATTTACAAATCTCTTAAAGTGGCATATCACCTCAAAATCAATGACTGGGGTCCTTTTGATTACCACAGAGACTTTAACCTGACATTCCCATTGCAGGCTATGGCGGATGTATCTACTACTATTGGTAAGCAAGATTGGTTCATTCTGCCAAGTACAACATTAGGGATGAGTTTTATATGGAGAACGCTCGACGAAAATTCACCAAGGTACCTGCCTAATGTAGCACCCGAATTTGCTACATCTCCAACGATTAGTCCGGTTGGATTCCCCGAAGGTAATGAGTGGGAAATTAGAACTTATGTGAAAATTAACATTGGGAGATAAGAACAATCATGAAGAATATATTACATAAAAAACTGAACATAATAGCAATTCTGATTGTGGGATTTGCTTTATCAACAGGATGTGACAGAGAAGACTCTGAAGATTTAAGAGTAGCTGGTTTTCCTGCAAATGGAGATGTATTTATAGATGGTTTCAGTGGCGGATTGGAGTATCTACCATTTGGTGGTTCAAAATTGGATGCTTTTACTGTTGATGACGAAACCTTTTTCGAAGGAACTGCCTCCATGAGGTTTGATATTCCCAATTTCGGTGATCCCGACGGGGCATTTGCCGGAGCTGTTTTTCCAGATAACGGCGGTCGGGACCTCTCAGGGTTCGATGCTTTGACATTTTGGGCAAAAGCTACTAAATCCGCAACGCTCAATGAAGTGGGGTTTGGAAACAACTTTGGTGAAAACAGATTCTTAGTAACTAAAAATAACCTTCGGTTAACAACTAACTGGGTTAAGTATACAATTCCATTACCGGATCCATCCAGATTAACCGAGGAGCGTGGAATGTTTTGGTATTCGGAAGGTCCTGAAGACGGTGATGGTTACACTTTCTGGGTTGATGAATTAAAGTTCGAAAAACTGGGGACAGTTGCACAACCAAGACCCGGAATATTCTCAGGTCAGGATATTGAGACTGAAACCTTCAATGGTAGCAGGTTCATCATCACAGGATTGGAACAGACTTTCAATCTGGCTGATGGTACCAATGAAACAGTATCAGCAGCAGCTGATTATTTTAGTTTTCAATCGTCTAATGAGGCAGTTGCTTCGGTAAATGATGATGGAGAGGTAGTTGTAAGAGCAGCAGGTAATGCGGAAATCACTGCATTACTAGGTAACAACAGAGCTTCGGGCTCATTGACAATTGTTTCTACAGGTGATTTCACATTTGCTCCGGACCCAACTCAGGATCCAGCAAGTGTTTTGTCAGTATTTAGTGATACTTACGGTGATATCGATGGTTTTAGCCCTGTCGTATTTAACAATGAGACATTAACAGCCTCAGTATTGAATATCGATGGTCAACGTCTGATCCAATATGGAAATCTGGGATTTGTTGGAATCGGGTGGAATGGAACTTCAGATCTTTCAGGATTTTCCAACATACAACTAGATATACAGGTAACACAGAGTTTCAGTCCGACTAATAATCTGATTGTTGAATTGCTTGACAGAGGAGCTGATCAGGCAGAAGGTGGAGGTGATGATACTGGAGGAGGATTTGCCATTCCGGGATCTCAGTTAGCAGAAGGTCAGTGGGTGACAGTCGTTATTCCACTCAACGGATTTAACAGACCTACTGGCGGTGGGTTTGCCGGAAATCCTAACCTTACCAATATCGACAATGTGGTATTAGTAGGGGAGGGAATCGCAAATGTCTTAGTAGACAATATTTTCTTCTTTTAATTATTACATATTAAAAAAATGAATCAGACGAAACGAAATATAACAAGAATCAGGATGACACTTTCATCCATTGCTATTCTTTTAGTCATAATACTTGGTGTTACTAGTTGCAATTCTGATGACAGGCAGGTAGTTGCTCAGCTGACTGATTTGGTCATGGAGGATGATTTTGATCAGGATGGTGCTCCGAACAGTGAATTGTGGAGTTTTGATATCGGAACCGGCGATAACGGCTGGGGAAATATGGAACTTCAGTATTACACTGATCGCTCCGAAAACGTGACCGTTCAAAACGGTAACCTTTTAATTACTGCCAGACAAGAGTCTTTTGAAGGTTCTAATTACACTTCTGCCAGATTGATCACTAAAGATAAGTTTGAGCAGGAGTACGGTCGGTTTGAAGCCAGAATGAGATTGCCATACGGACAAGGTATCTGGCCTGCATTCTGGATGCTCGGCGCTGATATTGATACTAATCCCTGGCCTGGTGCTGGCGAAATAGACATCATGGAATACAGAGGTCAGAACCCTACCATTATTTTAGGAAGTGTTCACGGTCCTGGTTATTCCGGAGGAGAAGCAATCAGCAAGAGCTATGAGCTTGAAAATGATAGATTTGATACTGGATTCCATGTTTTTGGAATTGAGTGGGGACCAGATTTCATCAACTACTATGTGGATGATGTACTGTACAATCAAATCACACCTGAAGATGTTCCCGGACAGTGGGTTTTCAACAAGCCTTTTTACATTCTGATAAACCTGGCAGTAGGAGGTACCTTCGTTGGATCTCCTAACAGCGAGACAGAATTCCCGCAAACTATGCTGGTAGATTATGTAAGAGTCTATCAATAATTACCAAGTGAACATTAAAGAATTAAAGATGAAAATATTGATTGAAAAAATATCGCTTGTTGCGGTAGTTCTTGCATTGATAACCTTCGCATCATGTAATGATGACGAACCAATCGAAGTAATTCCTGATCCGATCGCTGGTTTTTCACAGACAGTAGACCAAAGTACCGGTGAAGTATTCTTTATCAATACTTCAGAAAACGCGGTATCTTACTCCTGGGATTTTGGAGATGGAACTTCATCCATTGAAGTAAGCCCTAAAAAGACTTATCCAACTGGTTCTTACACAGTTACTTTAACAGTAACCAATGAGGTGGAGGTTTCAGATACTTTCGAAGATACCTTCACAATTACCGTCCCCGAGGCGGTTACATTACCTATCACGTTTGATGGTGAAAATGTAGATTATTCTGCCAGTTTGTTTGGAGGTGCTTCTTTCGAAGTTGTGGAAAACCCTGATGTGTCCGGTACCAATGACAAATCTGGAAACGTAGGTGCAGTGACTAACAGCGGAAATGCTTTCGAAGGCTTTTTCTTTGACCTGGGTGAGCCAATTGACTTGTCAGAAAACATGGCTATCAAAATGAACTTCTGGTCGCAATCTGCTATTGATGTTCTTCTGAAACTGGAAGAAGGCACGGCAGGAGCGATAGAGACTACAGCTTCACATGGAGGTAGCGGTTGGGAAACCATTACATTTAATTTCTCTTCCGAAGAGCAGTACTCAAGATTGACCATGTTCGTGGATGGACCAGGTACCACCTCGGGGACGTTTTATGTTGATGACATAGAACAGACTGAAAGACTGGCAATACCTGTATTACCTACAGACGCAGCTCCGGCACCAATGCAGGCAGCAGCCAGTGTAATTTCCATTTACAGTGATGCATACGATGATGTGCCTCGAGATGGTTTCAACTTCTATGGAAATGCAGCATTCGAAGAAGTACAGTTAAACGGTAACGGAGTATTGAAATATACTTTTGCAGCCGGTGATGGTGGAAACTTCCAGGTAATTGAGCTGGGCGGAGCTAATCAAATTGATGCGGCAGCAGCCGGAATGACCAACTATCGATTTGACATTTGGTTCCCAAATGAAGTAGATGCTGCTTCTGCGTTTTTAATGAAAATAGTAAATTTCGGAGGTTCAACTTCTGAAGCACTGATTAATGTAAATGCCACTTCAAACCCTGCAATATCTCAGGGAAGCTGGTTATCATTTGATATTCCTTTTTCCGAGCTGACAGCAAACGGATTAGCTGAATCCAGCAACATCCAACAGATAGTGATCGATTTGGTAACAAGTGGTGAAGCATATATCGACAATATCTATTTCTACAACGCTAACGGCGGTGGAGGAGGGGATATGCCTCCGGCAGATCCGGCACCAACTCCTACTTTTGCTGCTGCTGACGTGATTTCTGTTTACAGCGACGCTTATGATGATGTTCCAAGAGATGGGTTCAATTTCTATGGAAATGCCCTTTTCGAAGAGGTACAATTAGCTGGAAACGGAGCTCTGAAATATACGTTCAATGCTGATGCTGAATCAGGTGGTAATTTCCAGGTGATTGAGTTAGGCGGAGCTAATCAAATTGATGCTGCTGCTGCCGGAATGACCAACTTCCGATTCGATATCTGGTTCTCTCGTGAGATAGTTGCCGAATCAGCATTTTTGATGAAAATAGTGAATTTTGGAAGTTCTACTTCCGAAGCATTAATCAATGTTAACGGCGCATCAAGTCCTGCCATTGCTCAGGGAAGCTGGTTATCATTTGATATTCCTTTCTCGGAACTGACAGCAAACGGATTAGCTGAATCCAGCAATATCCAGCAGGTGGTGATAGACCTGATCAATAGCGGAGAGGTTTACGTGGATAACATCTTGTTCTACAACGCCGATGGTAGCGGAGGTGGAGGAGGGTCTATGACCCCTACGTCACCTGCACCAACGCCAACGGAACCTGCAGCAGATGTCATCTCGGTTTATAGTGATGCCTACACGGATGTAGCAAAAGATGGATTCAATTTCTACGGAAATGCCTTATTCGAGGAAGTGCAACTTACAGGAAACGGAGCATTGAAGTACACCTTTAATGCTGATGCTGAATCAGGTGGTAACTTCCAGGTTATTGAGTTAGGTGGGGCTAATCAAATAGATGCAGCTGCAGCCGGAATGACCAACTTCCGATTCGATATCTGGTTCCCTAATGAGGTAGTCGCAGAGACAGCTTTCTTAATGAAATTGGTAGACATTGGAGCTGCAACTTCGGAAGCATTGATCAATGTAAACGCTTCTTCAAATCCTGCGGTCTCTCAGGGTTCATGGTTACAGTTTGATATACCGTTTTCAGAATTACAGGCCAATGGTCTGGCGGCCAGCAGTAATATTCAGCAAGTAGTAATAGATCTGGTTAATAGCGGTGAGGTATTCATAGACAACATCTACTTCTACAAATCTTCCGGTAGCGGAGGTGGCGGTGGTGGAGGCACCACAACGCCAATTATTGAACTTACTTTCGATGATGCAGCTTCCGTAGAATCATGGAATCCGGTAGCAAGTGCGGCTGGTGCTCCTGAAACTGAGGCAAGTCGTACCTGGAATGACACAGAAGGTGTTGGTGGAGGTGGAGCACTTCAGTTATTTGCGAAAAATCCGGTCGACACTGAGGGCAAGGCTTATATCTTTCAGTTAGATGCTGCAGAGTTAGACTTTGACGGTGCGACTTCAGTTACATTGACCTTTGATGCCAAACTGGATGGTCCTTTGACAGCATCGGCATTCCACTTACAGACTATATTCCCTGGATTGGGAGCGACAAATGAGTTCGACTTACAGGCAAAAGGACTCAATCAGGATGGCTACTTCAGCTTTTCATTCGATTTTGATAATATAGATGCTGGTGCTACTACGTTCTCTATTCATTTCAATTTCGCTGCTGGAGCAGTTTTAGATGCCGGTGGAACAGCCCTAATTGATAATGTTAAATTAGTTAAGAAGAACTAAAAATAAAGTGAGAAACGAGTCTGGAAGATATTGGACTCGTTTCCTGAATATTCAAGTGACTCAGAAAGCTTACTATAATTATAATGGTGAGCTTCCTGATGTCATTATTTTCCAACTTTAACAATGAGACTAAGGTCTAAAAAAACAATTCCTTGAGCTACAATAGAGACACAATGATTGATATTTCTCTTGATCAGAAAATTGAACTATCACAGATTGAATTAGAAAATGAAAGCTATTACCGCATCACAAATGTGGATAAGATGCAACCATTTTTTATGAGCATTGTCAGTGATTCCAATCACTGGATGTTTATATCAAGTAATGGCGGACTATCAGCAGGTAGAAAAGATGCTGAAAATGCACTATTCCCTTACTACACCGACGACAAAATAACAGAAGCTTACGACAACACCGGAAGCAAGTCAATCTTCCATGTTGAAAAGGGCGACAAATCACATCTTTGGGAGCCATTCTCCGAAAGACAGGCAGGTTTGTACAATTACACCAGAAATTTATATAAGAATGCACTGGGCAATAAAGTGCTATTCGAAGAAATCAATCACGACCTGAAGCTCACCTTCAGGTATCAGTGGAATTCCAGCAATCAGTATGGTTTTGTAAGAAAAAGCTTTCTAAGCAATAACAACGACTCTGCTGTTTCTGTGAAATTGTTAGATGGTATTCAAAATATCATGCCATTTGGTGTAAATTCTGATTTACAAGCGATCAGGAGCAATCTTGTGGATGCTTACAAAAAGAGTGAATTGGAGGCAGATGCCGGATTGGGAATTTATGCGCTTAGCGCCATAATCGTTGATCGCGCTGAGCCAAGTGAAGCTTTGAAAGCTAATATCGTGTGGTCTGCAGGACTCGATCAACCTATTCACCTGCTCTCTTCCACGCAGTTGGACGCCTTTAGACGAGGTGATGCTGTAACAGAGGAGATAGATGTAAAAGCTAAGAAAGGTGCCTACTTTGTAAATACCGAGATATCGCTCGATGCAGAAAAAGAAGAGACCTGGATGATCCTTGCAAATGTTAACCAGACCGCAGCATCGATTGCTGAAATATCGAGAAAAATATGTTCCGGTGACGATCTCTTTTCAGAAGTAAATAAAGATGTCGCAAATGGTAGCAACAGGTTACAAAGGTTAGTATCAGCCTCGGATGGCATTCAACTTACAGCAGACAAGAAGAGAAATACCCGACATTATTCCAACACGCTTTTCAACATTATGCGTGGCGGGATATTCGATCACAACTATCAGATTGAAAGCTGGGATTTTAAAAGTTATCTCAAAAAAGCCAGTAGATCAGTATACAGTAAAAACCAGGAGGTAATAGATTCACTTCCGGAACTGTTTACGTTTCAGTCATTAAGAGAGAAAGCTGTAAAAAGTGACGATCCGGATTTCACCCGATTGGCACTTGAATATTTACCTCTCAAATTCAGCAGAAGGCATGGTGACCCCAGCAGGCCGTGGAACAAATTCTCGATCAATACAAGAAATGAACTTGACGGGTCAAAAATATTAGATTACGAAGGTAACTGGAGGGATATCTTTCAGAACTGGGAAGCCCTTGCTCATGCTTATCCGGAGTTTATCGAGAGCATGATTTTCAAATTTCTGAATGCGAGTACTTTCGACGGATATAATCCTTACAGAGTTACCAAAGATGGTTTCGACTGGGAGATTATCGAAGAAAATGATCCTTGGTCTTACATTGGTTACTGGGGAGACCATCAGATCATATACCTGTTGAAGTTTCTTGAAATTGCTCAAAATTATTACCCGGATAAACTGGCAGGGTTCTTTAATAAAGACCTGTTTGTATACGCAAATATTCCTTATAAGATCAAGTCGTACGAAGAAATACTAAGAGCACCGAAGGATACCATCCTATTCGATGATGCCTTAGACCATAAGATTCGGGATAAAAGAGATCTGCTAGGCTCTGACGGAGCATTGATTACTGATGTAAATGGTAACATTCATCGGGTGAACTTACTCGAAAAGCTACTGGCTACTGTTCTGGCAAAACTGTCAAACTTCATACCTGAAGGAGGTATATGGCTCAATACACAAAGACCTGAGTGGAATGATGCAAACAATGCATTGGTGGGGAATGGCGTATCAATGGTAACGCTTTACTATCTGAGACGATTCTTCACCTTTATGGATGAGTTTTTCCAAACCGACCAATTGGATGATGAAATACAAGTATCCGAAGAGATAGCTGATTTTTACCATAAGATTAGCCAGGCATTTGAGAATCACCAGCAGGTGCTCGACGGCAGTATTTCTGACAAGCAGCGAAAGACAATACTCGACGAACTGGGAATCGCTGGTAGTAAATATCGAGAGCAGGTATACGCAAATCATTTCAGTGGCAGTAAGAAAACGGTAGCTATTAAGGAATTAAGAAGCTTTACAGATCTATGTATCAAATACCTGAACCATTCCATAAAGGCGAACAGAAGAGCCGATGGTATGTATCATGCCTATAATCTGATGACCGTCAGCAATTCTGAAGAGGTGGCGATTAGCTATCTGGATGAAATGTTGGAAGGTCAGGTGGCAGTCCTAAGTTCCGGTCAGCTTTCATCAGAGGAGTGTTTAGATGTTCTTAACGGGATGAAGAACAGCAAACTGTTTAGAGAAGACCAGTACAGTTATCTGCTATATCCAAACAAGGAATTACCGAGATTTACGGATAAAAACGTGGTTCCGGCCGACCAGGTCAATAGTTCCTCTCTGCTGACGAAACTTTTGGCGGATGGCAACAATACGCTCCTGGAGAAAGACATCAACGGAGTTTATCATTTCAACGGTAATTTCAATAATGCCGAAAGCCTGAGACAGGCGATGGATGAACTGCCTGCTGAACAGTACGGAGACTTGCTGGCAAATGATAAAGAAAAGGTGCTACAGATTTTTGAAGAGGTTTTCAACCACAAGGCATTCACCGGAAGATCCGGGACATTCTTTGGATACGAAGGTCTGGGGTCTATTTACTGGCATATGGTTTCAAAACTTCTGTTGGCGGTAGAAGAATGCTGTCAGCAGGCGATCAACACTAATCAATCGGCAGAGGTCGTGGGTAAACTGCTGGAGCATTATTATGAGATCAATGAAGGAATTGGTGTTCATAAATCACCTGAGTTATATGGAGCCTTCCCTATCGATCCTTATTCTCATACGCCCACAGGTAAAGGTGCTCAGCAGCCGGGAATGACCGGACAGGTAAAAGAAGATATCCTTAGTAGAATAGGGGAGTTGGGAGTATTTGTAAAGGGAGGTGAGATCAGTTTCAGACCCGGCCTTCTTAAAAGAGATGAATTCCTGAAATCTGCTAATACTTTTCAATATGTGGATATCAATCAGGAAGGCAGGGAGATATCACTCATTGCTGATACACTGGCATTTACCTATTGTCAGGTTCCGGTTATTTACAAGATTGCTGAATCAGAAGGAATAGAGTTGTTTCATACTAATGGAAATTCCAGTACAATTGATCAATTGACTATAGATAAGAATACAAGTCATCAGGTGTTCAACAGGACTGGTGAAATTGATAGAATTCAAGTAAACCTCAAAGAAGATCTTTTTAAATAAACTGAATGAAATGAAAGCAGGACAGAGTATAATATTGTTAATTGCAGTGATCGCTTTGCTCATACAATCCTGTAGTCAGCAAGTGAAAACGGAAAAAGAAACTGTAGAACAATCTCAAAAAGTTATGACCGCTAAGGAAATTTTTGGAAATCCACAATATCAGGCCATATCCTACGGTGGCTATAGGCAGAATACACGTGATATTCAGCCTACCGTAGAGCAACTTAAAGAGGATATGAAAATCATGTCATCGATGGGTATCAAAGTACTGAGAACTTACAATGTGAAACTGGCACATGCTTCCAATGTATTGAAAGCAATCAGTGAGCTAAAAGCCGAAGACCCGAACTTTGAAATGTATGTCATGCTGGGGGCATGGATCGACTGCCTAAACGCCTGGACGGATTTGCCTCCTGATCATGAGCAGGAAAGTGCTGAAAATGAAAAAGAAATTGTAAGAGCTGTGGCTTTGGCTAATCAATATCCTGATATTGTGAAGGTCATTGCCGTTGGAAATGAGGCGATGGTCAAATGGGCAGCAACTTATTTCGTCCAGCCTTGGGTAATTCTGAAATGGGTTAATCATCTGCAGGAACTCAAAGCTGATGGTAAGTTACCGGCAGACCTGTGGGTCACCAGTTCCGATAACTTTGCTTCATGGGGAGGAGGATCAGATGAATATCATGTGGATGATCTGAACAAGCTGATAAAAGCTGTAGACTTTATCTCCATGCATACCTATCCAATGCATGACACTCATTACAATCCCAGGTTCTGGGGAGTGCTGATGGAAGAAGACACACTACTGAAGTCTGAGAAAATTTCAGAATCGATGAACAGAGCCTTGCAATACTCTCAGCTGCAATATGCCAATGTGAAAAAGTACATGGAAAGCCTGGGAGTAAACAAGCCTGTACATATTGGTGAAACAGGATGGGCCAGCTTTTCAAACGAACTTTACGGTGACGAAGGATCTAAAGCAACGGATGAATACAAAGAAGGTCTTTACTACAACCTGATGAGGGAATGGACTAACCAGCAGGGAATTTCCTGTTTTTATTTCGAGGCTTTTGATGAGCCGTGGAAGGACGCCGCAAATCCTGGTGGTTCGGAAAATTATTTCGGGCTCTTTTCTGTAGATGGTCAGGCTAAATATGCTTTATGGCCCCTCGTTGATCAGGGTGTGTTTAAAGACCTTACCAGGGGAGGTAATCAGATAGTGAAAACCTTCGGTGGTGATCAGGATTCTTTGATGCAATTTGTGAAGAGCCCACCAGCAAAAGCTGAATTAGAAATTGCTTACTAACTCATAGAAACATGCTAAACTTACCTAATAAAATACTACTGACAATTTGCGCAATTATAGTCATGATGACGTTTGGATGTACAACTGATAATCAACTGGCAGTGGAGGTTTATGAAACTTCATCTGCGGGCAATAAAATGGAAAAACTAACAAGTTTTCCAAATAGCGCAGAAGGAAAAGAAATCAGGTTAAACCCTGATCAGACTTTTCAGACAATCACTGGCTTTGGTGGTTCCTTTACCGAGTCTACTGCCTATTTGCTAAACAAGCTTAGCAAAGAGAACAGAGACAAAGTAATCCAGGCATACTTCGGCAATGAAGGGGCCCGATATTCACTTACCAGAACACATATCAACTCGTGCGACTTCTCATTGAGTAATTACTCTTATGCACCTACGCCCGATGATATGTCTCTTGATAGTTTCTCCATTAAGGAAGATATGGATGATATCGTCCCGTTGATTAAAGATGCTATGGCAGTTTCGCAGGATGGGTTCAGGGTTATTTCATCACCGTGGACAGCTCCACCCTGGATGAAGGACAACAAGGACTGGGTAGGCGGTAAACTGCTTCCGGAATATTATGATGTCTGGGCACTTTTCTTTTCCAAGTACATCGATGCTTATAAAGAACAGGGAATCGATATTTGGGGACTGACTGTAGAAAACGAACCACACGGTAATGGTAATAACTGGGAAAGTATGCACTACACTCCGGAAGAAATGACCAATTTCGTTCAAAATCACCTGGGGCCAAAATTGGAGGCAGACGGTAAAGGAGGTGTGAAAATCCTGGGATATGATCAAAACCGTGAAGGGCTGAAAGAATGGGTAGATGTGATGTTTGCCAGTGAAGAGTCTTCTAAATATTATGCAGGAACAGCCATACACTGGTATGAAAGTACTTTTGAATATTTTCCCAAAGCCTTGCAGTATGCACATCAGAAATCACCCGATAAGCATTTAATACAGACAGAAGCCTGTGTGGATGCGGAGGTTCCCAAATGGCAGGATGACCAATGGTACTGGAGCAAAGAAGCCACCGATTGGGGATGGGACTGGGCGCCTGAAGACCAGAAACACCTGCATCCTAAGTATGTCCCTGCCTATCGCTATGCTAGAGACATTATCGGCTGTCTGAACAACTGGGTAGACGGCTGGGTAGACTGGAACATGGTGCTGGACAGACAAGGAGGACCCAACTGGTTTAAAAACTGGTGTGTGGCTCCTGTAATCGTAGATCCGGAAAAAGATGAGGTTTACCTGACACCATTGTATTATGTGCTTTCGCACTTTAGCAAATACATCAGACCAAATGCGCAAATCATTGGAGTTGATAATCCTGATGATTCACTCATGGTAACCGCAGCGACCAATCCTGATGGTTCCATAGCGGTAGTAGTATTCAATGAAGATGATGAAGCTAAACAGTTTTCACTGGTTATGGGTGAGCAAAAAGCATCAGTTACTATCGATGCTAAGGCTATTCAGACCATATTAATCCAATCTAAGAAATCTTAACAATGTCAAACTCTTCTAAACACCTCTCTTACTGGAAAAGCAACTTCGGATTTTGGTTTACACACCGGACAGATGTGATGTGTTACAATCAGGTGTTTGGAATACGCAATTGACTGACTACTTATAACTTAACATTTTATGCCGACTACTAAAATACAAAGAAATAGAGTTCCAATAGGTCAAAAAGCCGCATTTGGAGCTGGACATTTAATCAATAACCTGATTCCTGGTATTCTAGGTGTATTTGTGGTAATACTAAAATCACCAGAAGGCTTTGCCATGAACACGATATTGGCTGGTTTGATTGTGGGAATCCCCAGATTATTTGATGCCATAACAGACCCGGTAATGGGTTATGTTTCGGATAACACGAGTTCAAAATATGGAAGAAGAAGACCTTACATTTTATTGGGAGCTATTTTTTCGGGAATTATATTTGCCGTACTATGGCAGGTGCATGACACAAGTCCGGAAATGTTCAACTTCTGGTATCTGCTGGGCTTCTCAATTCTGCTGATTTTTGGAAATACGATTTTCTCCACTCCTTTAATTGCGTTGGGTTATGAAATGACCTCAGATTACAACGAGCGTACGAGACTAATGAGTTTTGCTAATACCATTGGACAACTGGCATGGATGCTGGTACCATTTTTATATGTATTGATACCCAATACAGACCTTTTTGATACACAGTCACAAGGTGTAAGACAGATTGCATTATTTGCCGGTCTCGTCATTGTAGTCTTAGGCATTTTGCCGGCGATCTTTTGTCGTGGAATAGATGCCAGCAACATGGAGGGAAGAGAAGAAATCACACTGAAGAATGTCTTCGGAAGCATGGGTAAAATTTTCAAAGGGATCAAAGTAGTATTCCAAAACAAGCCCTTTGTGAAGCTTTGTTTAGCAACTTTCCTTGTTTTTAATGGCTTTCAGATTGTGGCAGAGTTTGGCGTATTCATCATCAATTACTACATGTTCGATGGTGACTGGGTAGCATCCAAATGGTGGGTTGCTCTGTTTCCTGCAGTAACAGCTGCTTACACGGCATTTATTGCAATACCAATTATCAATGTAATGGCGAACAAGTTTGGAAAAAGAAAGGCATTCATCATTGCAACAGCCATTTCAATTGTAGGATACATTTTGAAGTGGTGGGGATTCTCACCGGAAAATCCTTACATGTTGTTCTTGCCAATTCCTCTGATGGCCTTCGGTATGGGGTGTCTATTTACCCTGATGATGAGTATGACCGCCGACGTTTGTGATTTGGATGAGTTGGAAAATGGCATGCCAAGAAAAGAAGGAACTTTTGGAGCGATCTATTGGTGGATGATCAAAGTAGGGCAGGGGCTGGCACTTGTCTTTTCTGGTATTATTCTAAGCGTATTAGGTTATGATCCTACTGCTTCTGTTCAGTCTGCAGAGGCTCTTACGGGCATGAGAATCACAGATATTGCACTACCAGCCATAACCGCAGGGTTTGCGATTTGGGTCATGCGGAATTATAGCCTTGATGAAAAGAGAGCTAAGGAAATTAAAGCTGAGCTCGTAAGAAGAAGAGGTGAACTTTAAGCAACATAATTCATTAAGTTTTTCTACTATTTACCTCCGGTAGCGATTGTAAGTCATTAACATTGATACAAGAATAAAATGAGCGGCTAAACAGAGGTATTCAATATAAAACAGAAATTAAATACAGTTAATAAAATGTCGAGTAGACGAGGAAAACACTTATCATTAGTATCTTATGATCACTCAGGACTGAGTCTTGAACAATTAAGAGAATTGTACATAAAAGTATTGGAATCTGGTATGCATGGCCTTTGTTTCAGTCCATATGAAGAGGGGCAGGAACCTGGTGATCAGCTTTCGGAAGAGCAGATCAGAAGGCGAATGGAAATCATCAAGCCTTATACAAAGTGGATAAGATCATTCTCCTGTACTGAAGGTAATGAGTTAATAGCCCGAATTGCTAAAGAAAACGGTATCAAAACTTTGGTAGGTGCGTGGCTGGGCGATGATCCGGAAACCAATGAAAAAGAGATGACCGGACTGATCGAACTCTGTAAAGCAGGCTATGTGGACATTGCTGCTGTCGGTAACGAAGTAATGTACAGAGGAGATTTAACCGAGCAGCAGCTGATCGAGTTTATCAAAAGGGCTAAAAATGAGATCAAGGATGTTCCGGTTGGTTATGTGGATGCATACTACGAGTTTACAAACAGACCAGCCATTACAGAATTGTGCGACGTGATACTTGCAAACTGTTACCCTTTTTGGGAAGGGTGTGAGCAAGACTATTCATTGCTGCATATGAAAGATATGTTTTTAAGAGCAATGAGAGCTGGCAATGGTAAAAAAGTGATTATCTCTGAAACTGGATGGCCTGATAAAGGTAGTAATGAAGGCGCTGCTATCCCCTCGGGAGCAAATGCGATGAAATACTTTATCAACGCGCAGCTATGGTCTCAAAATGAGGACATCGAAATGTTCTATTTCTCTTCTTTTGATGAATCATGGAAGGTAGGTGACGAAGGAGATGTAGGAGCCTACTGGGGTATCTGGGATAAAGATGAGCAATTGAAGTTTTAGCAAACATGGCAGTCAAAGATTTTTGAATATTCATTATTCAAACTAATCCATATGTGTAAAGTGGTTGGGATATTTTCAACCACTTTTTTTATTCACCGTTCCTTATACTCAGGATATTTTGTACCTTCGGATAGATACCCGAATTAGCAATACAAGCATACTATTTTTTGTTAATCAACTCCCAATCAATAGCACATGAAAGAGATCAGGAAATCAATCATAGAAAATTACATCGCTGCATACAATGGATTTGATGTGGAAGGGATGCTAAAAGACCTGGACGAACAGGTAGTATTCGAAAATTACTCTGATGGACAACTCAATATGCAGCTACAAGGTTCGGAGGCTTTCCGGCAGCAGGCAGAATCAGCAACGGCTTACTTCAAAACCCGTGAGCAAAAAGTAACAAACTGGATTTTTTCGGATGACCTCATTGAGGTTGAGCTGCTTTATACTGCGGTGTTGGCAATGGACTTCCCAAATGGTTTAAAAGCAGGGGAACAGATTCAGATGAAGGGGCTATCTGTTTTTACCTTTCGGGGGGATAAGTTGGTTAAAATTGTAGATAAAAGTTAAAATTCGGTCAATGAGTTTCCTGACAGCAGAGTGGCGAAAACTGGCCTTTGCCAACTATCTGATAGATCCGCAGCTATTAAAATCTTATCTGCCCCCTAAAACTGAATTGGATTTATGGCAGGGCAACTGCTTTGTAAGCCTGGTGGGTTTTAGGTTTGTCAATACCAAATTGTTGGGCATTCCCATTCCTTTTCACAGAAATTTTGAAGAGGTAAATCTCCGGTTTTATGTTCGATATAAAGATGGAGATAAATGGAAGAGAGGAGTGGTTTTCATCAAAGAGATTGTACCCAAACCAGCGCTTACTTTCGTTGCTAACACAATTTACAAGGAGCATTATCAGACACTGAAAATGTCTCATCGATGGGAAGAATTTGCCGATTACAGAACAGTAGACTATCGATGGGTGATGGCTGGTAGAGAACAATCATTTAGTATAAATGCAGATTTGCAGTCTGGCGAAATAGACGCTGGCTCGGAAGAAGAGTTTATTACCGAGCATTATTGGGGCTACACAAAAGCTGACGCGACCTCATCCTATGAATATGAAGTTACCCACCCCAGATGGGAATGCTATACTGTAAAGGACTACCAGGTAAATGTTGATTTTGGGTTGGTTTATAGTAAGGAGTTCAGCATGCTGAGTGAAGCGAAACCTACCTCCGTATTACTTGCCAAAGGCTCTGAGATTACTGTTGAAGGTAAGCGTAAGATCTAATCACTTTCTATTATCAGACCAGGCTCTGAGAGCTGTTATAGGTTGATTTCTATCTAATGGTCGATTGTGTCCAAATAGTAATAAAGGTGATATCCTAAGTTAGAGATAGGGTAATTCTAAAGCTTTCCGTTATATCAATAGTGATAGGGCAATTCGACATGTGATCGTATGTTTTTTAGTGTAAGCATTTTTGTAAATGAAAATACCTTTGCTCAATGTTGTTGAGCAAAGAACATACTTTCGGGAAGGGCTGGAAGATTTCTCGGATGTAAAAATGGCCATTAAGGTCATGTAAGGCCGAATCTTAAGGGATTCGGCCTTTTTTGTTTCAAATTTCAGCAGAATATGATTTGGTTTACTCCCAGTTAAAGAATTTTAGTATACCTTCGTTAGGCTCATCAACGGGATAGTATCGTTTGTAGAACTTGGGGTTTAGCAAACGACCCCCGGTCATTGATCAGCAGAACTCTATTAAAACTTAATCACAATTGCTCAAAGAATCGATCTTTATATCACTTCTATTACTCTCATCATTTACCGCTACTGCGCAGCTGGAAAAAGTGGAGTCGTTTTATTCTGCAATGCAAAAACTGGCCAAAGAGGAAGGGCAGACACTTAGGTTCGTCAACGCAGACGATGGCCTGGTTGAAGACTTCTCTCAGCTATCGCAAATCATACTCCTCAGACATGGTGAGCCTGCCCTTAATAAAAAAGGGTGGAGAAAAAGAAAAGAGGCCATGCAGTTTGTAAAGGATTATGATTCTGTGGGTATTTACAAGCCCGCTTTTGTTCCGATAGTCCTCTCAAAAAATGAGCTAAGTGTTATTCATACCAGCAGTATCAATCGTTCTATTGCTACTGCAAACAAAGTTTTGGGACTACAGGATATTCAAAAGCCACAGCCTTTGTTCCGGGAGTTCGAACGTAAGATATTTTCATTTTTCAATATCAAACTACCATTGAAATGGTGGCTTACGGGATCCCGTGTTTTCTGGTTTATGGGTATGAATAAACGGGGTATAGAGAGCTTTGGAGAGGCTAAGAAAAGGGCACAAAAAGCTGCTTTGTTTCTGGAAGAAGATGCTATGCAAAATGGTAAAACATTGCTGGTCTCTCATGGACTGCTCAATCATTACCTGGTCAAATACCTGAAGAAAAACGGATGGGAAGAGGTATACGACGGGGGTAAGGGCTACTTGTCGCAGAAGATGCTGGTGAAGTATCAATAAACAGGCATTGTTACAGTATAGTAGTTGTGGCATTGCATGTCTGGCTGTCGATAATGCCCGGATTCTTCCTATTTAGTTCATTTCATTCATCTTTTATGTCGTTTCCGAAGAGTTTATGTTGATTGATAATAGCTGAATAATTTGGTTTATTAACTGATATTGATGATTATTAAGGATAAGCGAACTGACGGATTTACTAATTGCTGCCAGATTAAACAAGCGCGAAAGTGATTTCATTTATTTCAAATAATCCGGTATAGCCAGGCAAGTTCAGACATTTGGTTCGTTATACATTTTTAACCAAATTTTAAAAACATGAAAAACAAGAAATTATCATTAAACAGGCTAAAAGTAGAAAGCTTCATCACTGATCTGCAAAAAGAAAATGCAGATACTGTAAAAGGAGGAGGCATCACTACTATAACCACTATTACAGGTACCATCCAGGCGTCTATCAGATCGGATATTGGATGTTGCCCTGATGCAAAATAGGCCTATTTCGACTCTATTGACCAAAGAGCCATGAGACACCGGTCTCGTGGCTCTTTCTTTTGTAAACCCTGAGGTTAGTAGGAGATTTATCTGGTAACAAGTGGTATTCCGAGGGGATATATTGTTTAGCTAAGGATGTGCCTTTATACATTTTAGCTGTGGCGGTCCGATTTTTCAGCGCAAGAATCAGATAAGAAAGAAAAGGCTGGGACAGCCCCGCTGTTTGAGCTTTAGAATGATTTAAATCTATTAGGGTCACATTCAAGTGAGTTCCTTTTATTTCCTGATTATAACTTAAAAAGCATGAAGAAATGTTTATAGCACTAGATTTTTGCAGGGCCGCCTGTGTGGTCACTTTTTTGTAGTCCGCCTGTGGCAATGGAAAAGTGACAAAAGTAAGTTAGAAGAAAGACGATAATTGAGATTCATAGCGCTTCACAAATCATATTAACTTCAGGAGATATACTTTGCTATTATAGTCCACGGATTTCTGAATTGATCCATTTTAAAGTAGATTCCAAACTGTCTTTGATGTTTCAGTCGCTATGTCAGCATTATGTCAATGTTTTTTTAATCAATACAGAAATAGTACTGGCAGATGTATCAATCATTCTATTGTAACAAAGGCAACAAAATTCATATCTTTGCGTATGATTGTCTTTAACTAAAAAACTAAACCATTTATAAAAAACAATGAATAGATTATTCCTCTACCTTGTATAAGATTTACCAGTATCTTTTAAATGTTTAAAGCCTTTCCTTAAAACATTTGAAGTGCAATTATTACCCATTAAACAAAACATGAATAAGATTGATAAGACATGAATTTTTGAATTTTAAACAAATACATCTGCTGCTGAGGACTTGATAACAGTTGCTAAAAAGTAAGTAGATTACTAATACATCAATAAAAGATCCCTGGAGGTGCCAGATACCTTCAGGGATTTTTTTATGTATAAAGCCTAAAAACATGCCTTTTTTACCCCAAATGAATGCTGCATCGAAAAAAATTTCCTAGTGTTCCGTTGATAAACGGAACACTAGGCGTTAATTATTGCCTAACCAGGCGATCATAGACCGAATACTATCCGTTTTCAATTGCCTGACTATTAATTAGAAATCGCATAATTATAAGTTATTTACTTATTAACTAATTGCCAATTTATAGAGCACCTTAGAAGTATAAAAGTCCTTAGTTTGATTGGAATATTTGATCAATATGTTAGCCCCTTGAGTGATAGAATGTCTCTTAAAAGCTTGCTTGTATTTTAAATACATCAGCGATTACCCGATACTTAAGACCAGTTTAACATTCACTATATCCTGCCTAGCTTCTATCTCCTATTGAGAAAATTTACCAGAGAAGAGGTTGCTTTTAAGTCCTCAGTAATCTTTTCCACAATCTTTCCGTCCAGCAACTCTTCATCACTAATGGACTTTTTTACATAAAAATCCTTTCTTTTGATCCAGTCAAGTAACGGGTGGGCTTTGTCATATCCTTTCGGTGGTCTGGACAACTGTTCGGTGGATATGATTTCACCAAACCTGGATTTAAGATTATCGCTACTGACCAACTCTTTCCATTCCTCCGGGTTGTAGTCTATTTCCTGTCTCATTTGATTTAATATATCTGTAGGAGGCTTGTATGCTCCGGCTCCATAAAATGATTGACCCGGATCAAAACTAAAGAAGTATCCTGCAGTTGGCGTTTTTTTACCTCCTTCGTTGATATAAGTAAACAGGTGTGAATTGTAAGGGGTTTTATCCTTAGAAAATCTTATATCCCTGTTAATTCGCATCATGGTCTTTTTAGGGTCGAGCTGCGTTTCTGCAATTTTCTCATCAAAAGCTTCTATGCTATTAATAATGGCCTGGCTTACATCAATGAAGTTCGTTCTCGTTTTTTGATATCGCTCCCTGTTTTGATCAAACCATTCTTTGGAATTATTGGCTCTTAAGTCGTAAAGAAATTCTATTGATTCTTGTCGGATCATCTTGTTAGAAATGTTTTATTGTATAATATGTTTATGTGTGTAACCTGATTGAAATAAAAAGAAAAAGCAGGCAATTTTCAGCCTGCCCGATCATCATTGACTTTTCATTAAATTTCCCTTCAGTGCTTCCAGTCTTAATGATGATGTCATGATATCAGCTTTTAGGTTGTTAATTGTAATCTCCGCACTCAACAAAGCATTCTGAGCGTCTCGCAGATCAATAGATGTTACTTTACCATTGTAAAACCCCGCTCCTCAGTTCTTGAATAGTTTTCCCTAAAAGCCTCAATATTTTCGTTTTCACGTTGTAACTGATCCTGTAAAAGCGACAGGTTATTTTGCTCTTTAACAGCTTCAGAAAGTATTCTGTCTTCGGTTTGTTTCTTCCTAAACTCACTGATATCCTGATTAAGCTTGGCTTTTTGGATATTGCGATTATTTCGACCGCCACTAAAGATATTGTATCTAAAGCCCACACCAACAGTGTATCCAAGTGTTTCAACTTCGGCCAATTGCTGAAAATCATTCTGTTGGTTGAAATATCCGTAATTGGCAAACGCATTCACTGTTGGCAGCCTGTTAGCAGTATTTAACTGATATTGCGTATTGGCCATTTCCTCACCCTTATGAACTAACTGGATTTCATAGTTATTAGCCAAAACTTCGTTTCTCAAATCAAGAATCTCTCCTGGTGCAGGCAGTTGATAGTTTACACTGACTCTGTACCCGGCGTTAGCTTCTATTCCCAAGAGGAAATTAAGATCCCTTTTGAGATTATTACTAGCCACCTGTACATTTGATAATGCAGTTTTATCCAAATTGAGATCTGTTTTGGATCTTAGTACAGCCAGCCCGGTCACCTTACCAAATTGAAACTGGTCCGCTACACGTTGCACTCTAGCTTCTCCGATTTTGACATTTTTGTCAAGTAGGTCTTCCTGACTTTGAAGTTTGACGATTTCAAGGAAAATCTCTGAAACCGCTACAATTGTTTGATTGATTATCAATTGTTGTTGAAAATAGGTCATGTCCTTTTGATCCTTTAACAACTGATACCGATATTTTCCACTGAAACCACCCAATAAAATATAGTCAGCCTGTACAACCGCCGAGTAAGTGGTGGTAGCAGCAGCTCCATCACTGATCGCCACTGTAGGAGGGGTTTCTTGGAATGTTCTGATCAGTGCGTCTGTGTTGTTATTCTGGTAACTCGCATTACCGATCAAGCTGATTGTGGGAAGCAGACCAGCATTGCCGGCATATAGATCATTTTGAGCAATGTCCACCTGCTTTTGACTAATTTTCAGCTCAGTGTTGTTTTCCAGTGCCAGGGAAATAGCTTCCTCCAGCGTTAGCGTTTCTGGTATTTGCGCACTCAATCCCAGGAAGAATAGAAGTGCCGCTACCGTACAGATTAATTTTTTCATCATCATATCTTTAGACAACCATTTCATTATTAATCTCCTTCATGACCACATCCAGATCTTCTGCTGTTACAGACCTTCTTCTAATGGTGTTAGCATAAAAGATTTTTATTTTATTGAATATCAGCAACACGGATGGTAGGAATGCCAACGTCAATACCGTCCCAAAAATCAAACCATAGGCAATTGCAATGGCTGTAGGTTTGATGAATTGTGAACTTACCGAATTGTTGAGTAGCAATGGAAGCAATCCAAATACGGTGGTCACAGTAGTCAGCACTATCGGTCTAAACCTTGAAATAGCAGCATTTTTTAGACTTTCCTTCATCGATTGCCCTGATTTGATATTTTCATTGTAAGTAGAAATCAGCACCAGGCCATTGTTGATCAGGATTCCCCACAGTGCAATCATGCCCAGGATAGAAAAGATATTTACCGGAACACCATGAAGGAATGAACCCCATGCTACTCCTACATAAGCAAAGGGAAGCATGATCAGGATTGCAGCTGCCTTACTCCAAGACCTATAGTTGAGCAGTAGTACTGCAATCATCAAGATGAAGATGATTGTACTTGGAGTTTGACTGGAATTTTGTGTTTTGGACGACAGCCGGGCTTCTCCTTCCAGTGTGTACCATAAGTTTGGGAATTCAGACTTGATGTCTTTTAAAACAGTCGTTTCTGCTTCTGCCAGAACTGCAGGAACCGAAACCAGTAAATTAGCAATGTCTGCCTCTACACGGATCTCCCTGATACCATTTTGGTGATTGATTTCAGTAACATTCGTTTTTTGTGTAAAGGTTGCCAGCTCAGCAATGGGGTAGGAGGCACCTCCAGGTGTTTGAAGGCGAACCTGTTTTAAGTCTTCTATGGATTTGCGATCTTCCTCATCGTACCTGATCCAGACTTTTACTTCTTCATCTCCCCGCTGCAGACTTTGTGCCTCCAGACCAAAGTAGCCCTTCCTGATCTGATCAAATACTTGTGCTTCTGTAACGCCTAGAAATTTAGCTTTACTGGTAAGTTGCATTTCTATTTCAGGCATGCCTAATTTATCAGTGTCAGTTACATCTTTTAGATCGTCTCTTTTTGACAGGTATGCTCTTAGTTTACTTTTTGCAGTCCTCAGCTGATCAAGGTCTCTACCGACCAGTGCTATGGATACTGGTTTTCCAAAAATAGGAATGCTACCGTAGGCCAGATTGATTGCCTGCGGAATCGGCCCTACTTCAACTCTGATTTTATCTGCAATGTCAAAGGATTTGATGTTTCTGGCGTCACCTTCCATCATGTAAACATTGATTTTGCCTTCATTGCTGGCAGGCCCCAATACTCTCTCCACGTAGTTGATAATCGACTTGCCATCAGTACGTTGAGACGAATAGAATTCATTTACCCGCCAGATAGCCTCTTCCATTTCAGCTAGTTTGTCATTGACTAATGACTCATCGGTTCCTAACGGTAGCTCCAGTTGTGCACTGATGACATCCTGATCTATAACTGGAAAGAAGGTACCTTTGATGATCCCAGACGAACCTGCTCCGATCGTGCCAATCAGAATTAAAATCACTCCTATGATGGGTAATACCGGCCTTTTAATCGTAAAGTCTATGACTCTTGTATATACTTTATCTCTGAATACAGTCAAAGACTGATTTGCCATTCGGGAAATCTTCCACGGCTTGTCATTGGGTTTTAAGGCTTTTGACCTGGCAATGTGAACGGGCAGGAAAAACAAACTTTCCAGAAACGCTACAAAAAGAGTAGCACAAACGACAAAGGAAATTTCAGTAAAATAGTCGCCAAGTTGTCCGTCGAGGAAGAAGAATAATGAAAAGGCCAAAGCAGTTGTGACCAAAGATGAAATGATGGAAGGCACCACCTCCATTGTTCCATCGATTGCTGCTTTCAGTGCATTTTTTCCTTTTTTATAATGCTGATAGATGTTTTCGGATACAACCACGCCATCATCTACCAGGATTCCCAATACCACAATGGTAGCAAATAAGGATACCTGATTTAAGGTAAGGTCATAGAAATTTGAGATAATGAACATTCCCAGCAGTGCTACCGGTATCTTAAAGGCAACCCAAAAGGCAATTCTTGGATGTAAAAATAAGCCCAATACGATCAGAACAAGCAGCATTCCCTGCCAGGCATTTGCTTGCAGTCTGTCAATCACTTCTACCAGTGAAGCAGTTTTATCTTCTATGACGATCGCCTGTAAGGACGTATTATTATCATTGAATAACTTAGCGTAATTAGTCACGATTTCTGCATTTTTCAGCAGGTCTTCCTCACTTCTGCTAAAGACTTTTAGGATCACAGCAGGTTTTCCGTTGACGTAAGTACGTTCAGGTTTATCTGAAAATAT
>JBCBHL010000053.1:0-26941 GCA_038525605.1 Bacteroidota bacterium | reverse complement strand
AGTTAACGGATTTTCCGCTTAGGTTCATGTAGGTAGTCGGCTTGATTAGGTGTATAGTTCTACCTTTGTATTTTATTTCAGACTTAGAAGCCAGCTTGTCTAAATTGAAACTTGTGTCAAACTCTTTGGTGAGATGGTCTAAAGCCATAAAGCCAATGTTATGACGTGTTTCTTCATATTCTTCGCCGATATTGCCCAGGCCTACGATGAGATATTTCATGATTGTTTCTTTAAATATGATCGATAAAAAAATCCTGTACCCAACCAGGATACAGGATTCTATATTTTAAAGAATTAAAGTAATCCTTATCCTTCTTCAGATTCTTCTTCAAGTTCTGCAGCACTCTTACCTCTAAGAGCTCTAGGAACATCAACAGAAGCAACGGAAACCAATGGGCTGTTAAGTATTTCGTAACCTTCAGCTTTGATTTCTCCAACTTTAGCGGATTTTCCTAATGTAAGTTCATTAATGTCTAATTCAATGAAATCAGGCATGTTAGCAGGAAGTGCTCTAACGCTAAGTTTTCTTTGTTTCATTACTAATTTACCACCAGCCTGGATACCTGGAGCCGTTCCAACAGTTTTAACGGGAATATCCATTTTCACATGCTTTTTGTCGTCCAACAATAAAAAGTCAGCATGAAGGATTACTTCGCTTACCGGGTGGAATTGAATATCCTGAAGAATACACTTGTACTCTACACCTTCAATGTCCAGATTTACAAAATGTGCATTTGGCGTGTAAACCAGGTCTCTGAAAAGAATCATCGGAGAGTAGAAATGTACTTGCTCGTTACCACCGTATAGTACACATGGAACGTTACTTTCTGATCTAAGTCTTTTAGACTCTGCCTTTCCGAGATTTGCTCTTTTATACCCTATAATCTCTAAAGTTTTCATAATGAAAATATATTAATTGTTAATAAATAATGAACTTATTGATTCGTGATCATGTATTTTTCTGATGGCTTTTGCAAATAGATCTGCCACAGTCAATACTTTGACCTTACTGATTGTTTTTTTCTGAGGAAGACTGTCTGTGATGATTAACTCTTCCAAAGCTGAGTTTTCAACGTTTTCCATTGCGTTTCCACTCAAGACCCCGTGTGTACAAACCGCTCGCACTGACCGGGCACCTTTTTCTTTGAGTAGGTCTGCTGCTTTGCAGATTGTTCCTGCGGTATCTACTATGTCGTCAACTAATATTACATCGGCATCAGTAACATCACCGATAACCTGCATTGAAGCAACCTCGTTTGCCCTTTTTCTGTGTTTGTCACACACTACCATATCAGCTTCAAAGAATTTGGCATAACTTCTGGCTCTTGCTGTACCACCTACGTCAGGCGTTGCAAAAAGCAGATTCTCTAATTTCAAACTTTTGATATATGGTACCAGAATAGAAGAGCCGTTTAAATGGTCAACAGGAATGTCAAAAAAACCTTGTATCTGTCCTGCATGTAAATCACAGGTCATCAACCTGTTTGCTCCTGCTGATGTCAAGATGTTAGCCATCATTTTAGCAGCGATGGAAACCCTCGGTTTGTCCTTTCTGTCTTGTCTGGCGTAACCGAAATAAGGGACAACTAAAGTTACATAAGATGCGCTTGCCCTTCTTGCTGCATCTATCATCAATAGCAGCTCTACTATATTATCCGATGAGTGACAGGTAGACTGTATTAAGAAAACATCGCAACCCCTTACTGATTCTTCGAATGAAAAAGACAACTCTCCATCACTAAATTTTTTGGAACTACTTTTTCCGAGGGGCTTACCATAGAACTGAGATATTTTATCAGCTAAATCTTTAGATCCTGATCCTGCAAATATCTTTACTGACGACATTTATGTGTATTTATCTTAAAATAAAAATTCCCGATCCAAGGTAAACTTAGACCGGGATGATTGTTGTCCGACTAGGGCTCGAACCTAGACTCTTCTGGACCAAAACCAGACGTGTTGCCAGTTACACCATCGGACATCCTTTAGCCCCTTGATTTGGGAGTACAAAAGTAGTTATTTGTTTTAATTTTAAAAATATTTCTCGAAAAAAATATGCAATTATTCACGGGTTAATTCCTGAATCACTTTTGAGTGCATAGGGAACTTTTCTTGCAGGGTTTTTCTGTCGGCCATTTCAAAGTCTGAGAAGTCAAACCCAGGGTAGACCGTACATCCTGCAAGCCCATAATCTCCACCAATAACTCTGCTACCAAACCAGGTCATGGCAGGTACTGTAAACTGAGGAACCTGTCCGGCAGACCAGTCATTACCAAGTACTTGAGTGGTCAATTTCCCACTTCCATTGATCATGATGATTTCAATAGCTGAACCCTCATAAAAATGCCAGGTTTCGTCACTTTTGATTCTGTGAAATGCTGAGAAACTTTCCTTTACCAGTAAAAAATAAATTGACGTAGCAAAACAACGGCTTCCCTGGAACCTGTCGGGAAGTTCGAGTGTGCTGACCAAATCCTTACTTCTGTAAGTCTCCTTATAGTATCCTCCTTCCGGGTGGGGCTGCAAATTCAATGCATCGATCAACGAAGATAATTTACCTGTAGGCATGTTTAGAAGGAGGCTTTGTAATTAACGTCAATTTTCATTTCAGTTATTTTGTCCTTTTCTATCTTCAGCACACAGATGTTATTTTTTGCGTCGAAGCTATTGGCAAAATAACCCGAATCCTCTTTTACAAATACCGAATATTCACCGACAGGTAGTTCAGTTTTGAAAACTCCGCTTTTATCAGATTTAATCTCCTTAATGATTTGATCAGGAATATTTTCATATATGGGTGCATCACCTTTTACCTGTGATGTATTTGTTAATTCGCAAATCAATACAGTTCTTTCTATCGGTTTGCCTTCCGGAGCAGGAACACCAGGTGATGGCATCAGGTTCCCTTCAAACCAAAGTACGGTACCAACAACGCCCTGTTCAATTTTTTCATCTTTTACAGTCTTGCAATTGGTTAAAAAAAGTGGGACTATTAGAATTAAAAGGTATTTCATGCTATCTGTTTTTATGCTTGTGTGACTGTGTTTTAAATCATTTAATTCATAGATTGTCTATCTAAGATCAACAAACCTATTTCATTTACACCAAATAAAGAAGGCTATCATGCTTTCTTATTCAGCTGCATCTTCGATCCACTTTCTGGCATTGATGAATACCTGAATCCATGGTGTGATCTCATGATTTAGTTTTCCGTCAGGGTAATGAGGCCAGTTCCATGGAAACATCGAACGTTCAAGGTGTGGCATCATCGCCAGATGTCGCCCATCAGGAGAGGAGACAGCTGCAGCATGATGATCGGAACCATTTGGATTAGCCGGATAAGCGCCATGGCTGAATTTCATGGCAATGTTATATTGACTTTCCTCTCCCGGTAATTCAAATTTTCCTTCGCCATGCGCCGACCAGATCCCCAGAGAAGAATTTTCAAGTCCTTTTAATAACACTGAGGTAGAAGGGACAATGTCAACACTGCTGAAAGTACATTCAAACCTGCCTGATGCATTGTGAAGCATTTTAGGATGATCATTTACTTCGGGATATATTAGACCAAGTTCCATCATCAATTGACAACCATTGCAAACGCCCAAACTAACAGTGTCTTCCCTTTTGTAAAAGTTTTCAAGAACGGCTTTCGCTTTTTCATTGTAGATGAAAGTTCCAGCCCAGCCTTTAGCTGATCCCAATACATCAGAATTGGAAAAACCTCCTACAAATACAATGAACTGAATGTCCGAGAGGTCTTCTCTACCATTTACAAGATCTGTCATGTGCACATCTCTTACTTCAAATCCGGCAAGATGCATCATGTAAGCCATTTCCCTTTCGCTATTGGAGCCCTTTTCTCTGATAACGGCGGCCTTGATTTTACGATTTTTTTCGGAATCGAAGGAAAGTCCGTATTTTGCCAGACTTCCATCGAATGAATCCGGAAATTGATAGGATAGAGGCAATTTGCCTACGTTACCTTTCTTTGTAATGGCCAGGCCATTGGCAGTTTGCTCATCATCCAGTAATGCAGAGGTTTCAAACCAGATATTTCTATGCTCTGCAATGTTGAAGGACAGTTGATCATCACCTTGCTGAATGGCTACTGTGCCCGAATCATTGATAACTCCAATTTCATAAGCCTGGATCTCTTTAGCTTGATAAGCTTCTATTATCGAATTGCTTTCTGCCACTTGAACGATGATTCCGGGATTCTCGTGGAAGAGAACCTTTACCAGATCAGTTTCTTTTAAATCATCTAATTTTAATGATAAACCTACATTATTGGAAGGAAAACACATCTCCAATAAAGACGTGATAAACCCTCCTGAAGCAATGTCATGACCAGCAAGAATCTGATCCTCTTCGATAAGAGTCTGAGTGATATTGAAAGCATTTCTAAAGTATGTAGCATCTGAGACATCAGCCGTAGCATTCCCAACTTTATTGAGAATCTGAGCAAAAGAGGTGCCTCCAACTTCAAAAGGCGATTTAGTAAATGGAATATAAACCAGTTTTGATGATTCAGCTTTTTTGATGTCCGGCGTCACTACCTTTCGAATATCGGTAGTTTCTCCAACGGAAGAAATAATAACTGTCCCCGGCGCATATACCGTTTCATTGCCAGGGTATTTCTGAACCATCGATAGGGAGTCCTTTCCTGTTGGAATATTGATGCCTAGTTCAATAGCGAAATCACTGACTGCCTTCACAGCGTCATATAGCCTGGCATTTTCTCCTGCCTGTTTTGCTGGCCACATCCAGTTGGCACTCAGAGAGATGTTTTCAAAGCCATTTCTGATTGGTGCCCACACCAGATTGGTCAATGCTTCTGCAATGGCAATTCTGGAACCTGCCTCAGCGTTTGCCAATGCTGCTACCGGCGCATGGCCTATCGAGGTAGCGATTCCTTTATTGTTTTTGAAGTCAAGTGCCATTACCGCTACATTGTTGAGTGGTAGCTGCAATTCACCAGTGGTTTGTTGGGTAGCGACTCTTCCGGTTACGCATCTGTCAACCTTGCTGGTGAGCCAGTCTTTACAAGCTACTGCCTCCAGTTTCAGAACATCTTTTACATATTCCTGTATTTTTCCTACTTCATAATCAGGGTTTTGGAAGGGTGTGTTTTTTCTGCTGTCCTTTAATATGGTTTCAGGAGAAGAACCAAACATATGGTTGAGACTCCAGTCGATTGGGTTTTTACCTGACTTATTATTTTCAAAAACAAACTTCTTATCAGCAGTGGTAGTACCCACATCATATATCGGTGCCCTTTCTCTTTCGGAAACGCTTTTGAGCTTTTCGAAATGCTTTTCATCGATCACCAATCCCATTCTCTCCTGAGATTCATTGCCGATGATTTCTTTATCTGATAGTGTTGGGTCCCCTACAGGTAGTTTATTCACATCAATCACTCCTCCTGTGTCTTCCACCAGCTCAGATAAGCAATTTAAATGTCCTCCTGCACCGTGATCATGAATCGAAATAATAGGGTTGTGATCCTCTTCAGCCATTGCTCTGATGGCATTGGCAACTCTTTTCTGCATCTCCGGGTTAGATCTCTGTATGGCATTTAGCTCTACAGAATTTGAAAATTCGCCAGTTGCTACAGAAGAGACTGCGCTACCGCCCATACCGATTCGGTAGTTGTCTCCTCCCATGATTACGATTTTTTCTCCGGCAGCAACTTCACCCTTCAGCGCGTCACGCTCTTTACCATAACCTATACCCCCAGCAAGCATGATGACTTTGTCGAACCCAAACTTTTTGTCGTTTTCCTGGTGTTCGAATGTCAGGACACTTCCACATATCAGTGGCTGGCCGAACTTATTGCCAAAATCAGAGGCGCCGTTTGAGGCTTTGATTAAAATGTCTTTTGGCGTCTGATACAACCATTTTCTTTCCGGCAGGCCATTTTCCCAAGCCCTGTCTTTTTCCAGTCTGGAATAGGAAGTCATGTATACTGCAGTTCCTGCCAACGGAATACTAGCTTTTCCTCCAGCCATCCTGTCTCTGATTTCACCACCAGATCCTGTAGCTGCACCGTTAAACGGTTCCACAGTGGTAGGGAAATTATGCGTTTCAGCTTTCAGCGAAAGGACCGAATCAAATTCTTTTACCTGGTAGGAGGAGGGCTTTTCAGGATTTGCAGGTGCAAACTGCTGCACTAATGGCCCTTTTACGAATGCTACATTGTCCTTGTATGCCGAAACCAGGTTTTGACCATTTTCCTGGGATGTTTTTTTGATAAGCTTAAAAAGTGATGTTGGCATTTCTTCACCATCAATGATGAATTTGCCATTGAAAATCTTATGTCTGCAATGCTCGGAATTGACTTGCGAAAAGCCAAAAACTTCACTGTCCGTAAGCTTTCTGTCAAGTTGCTTGCTAACACCATCCAGGTAGGCGACTTCTTCAGGACTGAGTGCCAGACTTTCGGATTGATTGAAATCTGCAATGTTATCTATTTCGACGACTTTACCCGATGAAATGTCCAGGTCAAATAATTCGTCATTCAGGCCTTCATAAACCGATTGAAGCATCGGGTCATAAGATTGAGCGTTATCATAGGGGAAAAACTCTTCTATTCTGGCAATTCCTTTGATTCCCATATTTTGAGTGATTTCCACTGCATTGGTACTCCAGGGCGTAAGCATCTCTTTCCTTGGACCGATGTATTTACCAGCAAGAGGGGAGGATAGCTTTTGTGAATTACTAAAAAGCCAGCGTAGTTTATCTATGTCAGTTTTATTGAAATTAACATCGTGCTGAATTGCATAAACCAGACCTGAATCATTTGAGAAAAATGTAACCATGAAGTGCTCAATTTTGAAAGCGCAAAAATATAGAATAAGTAGATGAACTTATAGGTTTTTATCCACAGATATTTTGCGGATTGAGAATTTTGTTTTTGTCAATTCCAGTTTGCTATCCGGGTACCCTTGACAACAATCATGATCCAATAGTTTCAACTGATAGTTTTTGCTTTTTCGCTCACTAAATTCTCAAATTTGCCTTTCGCCGAGAATAATCTAGGATAGTGTATAATAAGCAGAACCAGTGGAATAAGACCGTGCGGTAATCTGTACAAAGTTTGGGGTAAATATTGATGAATAATCGCTAATTGATTGCTGTCGAAATTTAAATTACCCCATGTTCTCGCCAAAGCGGTCACCGTGCCCCATACTACACAATAGGTGATGAAAATGAGAGAATTTCTTTTGAGGAAGATTCCCGCTGCTGCGATAAAGTCCAATATTCCGGCAACATACATTAATTCATGTGCAGAGTTTTCTGAGATTTTTAGTGAACCGATTGTCATGTCTATAAAAACTCCAGGTCTCGGATAAAACCCATAGGCGTATAATCCGTGGCAAATGAAGGTTAATGCTATTGCAATTTTAATTGATAACTGAAATCGGTTTTTAGCTAGTTCTGCTGGATAGTATATCGCTATCAGCAACAATGTTGGAGTAAGTATTTGAATACTGTATTCAAAAAATTGCCCGATGTGAAAGAACTTTTCTTTACAATAGAGGAAGGCAAGAAATGCAAAGGATGCAGATGCAATCATTAAAAGGTGTTTCCCAATTTTGATCTGATCTTTGATGAACAGCGAAAAAATCGCCATTAAAAGATAGAACACTCCTGTCGCTTTGATGACTCCCTGAATAAGGAGGTCTACCGTGCTGCTGGTAACATATTCTTCCCAATTGATATCGAAAACGGTGGTAATCAAGCCTTCCAGTAATTCCTGATCCCATAGCAAAGCTCTTAGCGGGGCATCCCAGAAAAGAAACTGCCATGCCCTTCCAAAAAACAGTACGAAACAACTGATTTTTAGTATTTTAATGATTAGTCTATCGTTTGAGGTTAGCATAAAAATGTAGTTTAAAAAATCTACTGCTATTTTAACTGATCATTGTTTACTAATCATTAAGTCATTAACAATTAATTGAGAATTTTCTAAAATACAGAAGATACTGAGGTAATAGTAAAAAGCTATTTTCGGGGTATTAATAGTATGATTTTTTTAACTAACCTGACTTAATCATTTTTTAAATGAGACTAACCTTAACTTTATTACTGCTACTTTTTGCCAGCACTGTTTTTTCTGATACTGGCAGATATCGATTGACGCTAAGAAATGACCCTTCAAATTCTGTTGTAATCGGATGGGACCAGCTTTCAGGCTCTAATCCTATTGTGTATTATGGCACTACTGATAACGGCACAAACTGGAATTTGTATCCTTCCAGTAAATCTCCTGACAGAGTAGTTACTTACAGAAGTATGAATAATCATTTTGCCAGGTTGTCTAATTTGCTACCCGACACTTATTACTATTTTGTAATTAGAGACAGCCAGGGTACCAGTCAAAGATTTTATTTTAAAACGGCACCTGCAACTCCCGGTAAAAGATTATCCTTTATTGCTGGAGGAGATTCCAGAAATAACAGGACACCACGACAGAATGCTAACAGACTGGTTTCCAAGTTGAAGCCAACTGCAGTGTTGTTCGGAGGTGATATGACCGATGACGATACCAACTCTCAATGGGTGAGCTGGTTTAATGATTGGCAATTGACTATCTCAACGGACGGGCGTATGTATCCAATAGTGGCGACCAGAGGAAATCATGAAGGATCAAACTCTACGATTTATAACCTATTCGATGTTCCTTCAACAAATGCTTATTATGCACTTACTTTTGGTGGTAGTTTGATCAGAACTTACACATTGAATACAGAGATGTCTATCTCCGGTAGTCAAACGACCTGGTTAGCCAATGATCTGGCGAATACTGGTAACAGTGTTACTTGGAAGGCGGCACAGTATCATAAACCGATGAGACCACATGTTTCTTCTAAATCCGAAGGAAACAATCAATACAATAGCTGGGCCTCACTGTTTTACAGCAATGATGTGAAATTGGTGGTAGAGTGTGATGCACACACCGTGAAAACCACCTGGCCTGTGAGGCCTTCAACCGGAAGTGGCTCAGATGAAGGATTTGTAAGAGATGATCAAAACGGAACAACCTATGTAGGAGAAGGATGTTGGGGAGCTCCGTTGAGAACAAATAATGATGCCAAGGCCTGGACGCGAAATAGCGGTAGGTTTAATCAATTCAAATGGATTTTTGTAGATCAATCGAAAATTGAAGTCAGGACTATCCGAGTTGATAATGCAAGTGCCGTTGGTGAGGTTTCAAACGCCAACCCCTTTCAAATTCCTGCAAATCTCGATGTTTGGAATCCCAGTAATGGGAGTGTGGTAACCATTAACAACAGCAATGTAACGCCTCCTGCTGTTAGTCTCACTTCTCCTGCTAATGGATCTTATTATCCCTCTCCACAGACTATTACCTTATCAGCAAATGCGAGTGATGCAGATGGCAGTGTCACCAAAGTAGACTTTAAAGTGAATGGAACAACTGTTGGTAGCGACAGTAATGCACCTTTTAGCATCAGCTATTCTATTCCAGCCGATGGCAGTTATTTGATTACAGCCACAGCAAGAGATAATGAAGGAAATGAAACCACCTCGCAGGCGAGAAATGTAATTGTGGGGCAGGTTTTCGAAACAATCTACAGAAGGATAGCATCCGGGAATGATGATGTAGAAGAGAATGCAAATGGCAGTATTTATGCTAATAGTAGTGATATTGAGTTGGTAGCTGATGGCTCTCGGGGAAACCAGACAATAGGTCTTAGGTTTACTGGTCTAGATATTCCTCAGGGAGCTACTATTGATCGGGCGTATTTGCAGTTCACTACTGACGAGACTAATTCAGGGACAACTAATTTAGTCATTAGGGGGCATGATACGAATAATGCAGGTGCATTTTCATCGGCGAATTACAATGTTTCCGGCAGAACAAAAACCAGTGCTGCTGTTTCATGGACACCTACTGCCTGGAACTCTGTAGGGCAGTCAGGTTCAGGACAGAGATCGCCGGAAATCAAAAGTATCATTCAGGAAATAGTCAACAGATCGGGCTGGTCTTCCGGGAATAGCATGGTGATGATTATCACTGGTACTGGTGAGCGTACTGCGGAATCCTATGAAGGATCTTCATCGAATGCGCCATTGTTACACATAGAATATTCAGTAGGAGGAGGGACCCCGACCAATGTAGCTCCGGTGGTTTCAATAACTTCACCTGCAAATGGAGCTAATTACAGTCAGACAGGCAACATTAATATTGCTGCATCAGCATCAGACATTGACGGTACTGTGACTGAGGTGGAGTTTTTTGTTAATGGGGCGAGCATTGGCAAAGATCAGTCTGCTCCTTTCAGCAGAAACTGGAACTTTGCGAGCAGTGGCAATTACACCATCACTGCGCAGGCAAAAGACAACGATGGTGCTACTACTGTTTCCTCGCCGATTTCAGTTTCAGTTAGCTTAGCTGCTAATTGTGAAAATAGTTACCCGGCAATTGAAGACTTTGAAGGGACTGTGGAATGGGAGAATAATACGGGTGATGATTTGAACTGGATCAGTAGATCAGGAGGAACTCCATCGAGGAATACCGGCCCATCAGGTGCAGCCCAGGGTTCAGGTTATGTTTACATTGAGGCATCATCTCCTAATTATCCGGCTAAAACAGCTGAATTGGTCTCTCAGTGTTTTGATTTAACGAACCTTTCTTCTCCTGTCATTGAATTCGCTTACCATATGTACGGTGGAAGCATGGGGTCATTGCTATTGCAGGCTCGTCAGAATAATGGTAGTTGGAATACCATTTGGTCTGCCAATGGAAATCAGGGGAATAGCTGGCTGAATGCAGCGGTAGATCTTGCGTCATACAGTAATTCCGATAATGTGACATTCCGATTTGTTGGCACTACCGGTAGTAGCTGGCAAAGTGATATCTGTTTGGATAATGTCGTGATCACGAATGGAAATGGTGGTAATGCACCTGTAGTTGAAACCTTCAGCAGAAGAATAAGCAACGGCAATGATGATGTAGAAGAGGACAGAAATGGAGGAATGTACATGAATAGCTCTCATATAGAGCTGGTATATGATGGTTCTTCAAGAGGAAATCAGGTAGTTGGTCTTAGGTTTAGAGATGTTACCATTCCTCAAGGTGCTTTGATCAACTCTGCCTACATTCAGTTTGATGTTGATGAAATTGCCAATACATCCGGAACAAAGACTATTCGGGGACATGATACAAATAATTCTGCAGAATTCACTACGACCAATTCCAATGTAAGTTCAAGGATAAAAACAAGTGCTACTGTTAGTTGGAATCCTTCGGAGTGGAATACTGTAGGTAGTGCTGGTGCAGCACAGAGAACCAGCGAATTGAAATCAGTTGTAGAGGAAATTGTCAACAGGTCTGGTTGGAATTCAGGCAATAACATGTCATTTATCATCACAGGTTCAGGAAAGAGAACAGCAGAATCTTACGATGGCTCTACATCAAGGGCACCCGAGTTGGTTATTACTTATACTATCGGAAACTCATCGGCTAGAATGGCAGGCAGTATTGTAAACGATTCTGATGAAACTAATGAATTCAGTATTTCCGGAGAAAGGGTTGTAGAAGTTTTTCCAAATCCAACCTCAAAAGAATTGTATGTTGAGTATGGTTCTCACTGGAACGGTGGTAAGTTGAATGTTTATTCTGTAGGTGGGAAATTGATAATGGAAGCTACTTTGACAGATCAGGAACGATATAAATTGAATATCGAAAATCTCGGTAAAGGGATATATATTCTGAAAGTCACTAAAGGAAGTATATCGCACAGTGAAAAAATTGTAAAAAAGTGACAGGTAATTGATAGATATGAGATGTGATAATCAGGTTATATTATCACATCTCTTTTTTTGAAATCTTAGCTATTGAACTTTCCTTTCAGTGCCGCAAGCTTAGCAGCCATATCAGTTTGAGGCTCCTCTCGTCTTCTGTTTTTCTGACCTCCACCTTTCTTAGATTTGCTACGTGGCTGTGATTTTCCACCTCCGGATGATTCACCTTTCATTGAAAGTGAAATCCTCTTTCTGCTGGCATCAACCTCCAATACTGTCACTTCTACCTTTTGCTGCACTTTTACCACTTCATTTGGATCTGAAATGAACCTGTTGGCCATTTCACTCAAATGGACCAGGCCATCCTGATGTACTCCAACGTCTACAAAGGCGCCAAATTTAGTAATATTAGTTACGATACCGGGAAGCTTCATGCCCGGTCTTAAGTCACTGATTTCTTCTACACCATCCTGGAAAGAAAATGCTTCAAACTGAGCTCTTGGATCTCTTCCTGGTTTCGAAAGCTCTTCCACAATATCTCGTAGAGTAGGTAGGCCAACAGTATCGGTAACATATTGGTCGAGCTTGATTTTTTTTCTCACTTGATCGGTCGTCATCAGATCTGTAACTGAAACACTCAAGTCTTCAGCCATTTTTTCGACTATCCAATAACTCTCGGGATGTACTGCACTGGTATCAAGTGGGTTTTCAGCGCCTCTGATTCTGATAAATCCGGCAGCTTGCTCGAAAGCTTTGCCTCCAAGACGGGGTACATTCTTTAAATCTTCACGACTCCTGAATGCGCCGTTTTCATTTCTGAATTTTACAATGTTCTCAGCCAGTGAAGGACCTAAACCTGAAACGTATGTCAGTAATTGCTTGCTGGCGGTATTCAATTCTACGCCGACTCTATTTACACAGCTCATCACTGTTTCGTCCAGACTATTTTTTAGAGCTGTCTGGTCTACATCATGCTGATACTGACCAACACCAATTGATTTAGGATCAATTTTCACCAGTTCTGCCAGAGGATCTGTCAATCGTCTGCCGATCGATACTGCTCCTCTCACAGTGACATCATGATCCGGAAATTCTTCTCTGGCAACTTCAGAAGCAGAATAAATGGAGGCACCACTTTCATTGATCATCACGATCAGTACATTTTTTGGTAGTTTGAGATTTTTGACAAATCTTTCTGTTTCTCTGCTCGCTGTTCCATTTCCGATAGCGATTGCTTCAACTTTGTATTTGTCGACATAGTGTTCCACAACGGCTCCAGATTCAGCAACTTTTCTTTGTGGCTCATTAGGGTATATCGCAGTATGTTCCAGCAATTTTCCTTGTTCGTCCAGCACCACTAACTTACAACCTGTTCTGAAGCCAGGATCTAGTGCCAACACCCTCTTCTGTCCCAGAGGAGCTGCCATCAACAGTTGAACCAGGTTTTCTGCAAATACTTTAATCGCCTCGCCATCAGCATTTTTCTTTGAATTCAGTCTCGAATCCGTTTCCAAGGAAGGTTTTAACAGTCTTTTATACGCGTCTTTAGCGGCAAGTGCAACCTGCTCAGAAGAAGGTTTGTTGCCGGAGATATATTTCTTATCAATGATAGTTTGTGCCTCGTCAGAGTCAGGGGCAATATCCAGAGAAAGAATCATCTCCTTTTCTCCACGTCTCATAGCCATCAATCGGTGGCTGGGAATATTTTTAAGCTTCTCGGACATATCAAAATAGTCCTTGTATTTTTGCCCTTCCTCTTCTTTTCCGGTAAGCACTTTAGAGGTGATTACTGCGGTATTAAGAAACAATTCTCTCAGCTCTTCTCTGATTTCAGAATCTTCATTAATCTGCTCAGCGATGATGTCTCTGGCACCTTTGAGTGCTTCTTCAATCGTTTCGACACCTTTTTCCTTACTGATAAATTGCTCGGCGAATTCCTCTACTGATATATTTCCTTGCTTTAAAATTTCTATCGCCAATGGCTCCAGACCTTTTTCTTTCGCCTGAGTGGCTCTTGTTTTCCTTTTAGGTTTATATGGTAAATAGAGGTCCTCTACTTTTGTGAGTGTTTCTGCCTCTTTAATGGCTTTTTCTAACTCTGGCGTCAGTTTTTCCTGTTCTTTGATGGTTTTCAGAACAAACTCTTTTCTTTTATCCAGTTCGCGTAATTGCTCTATTCGATCTCTGATTGCCGCAATAGCTACTTCATCCAAGCTGCCTGTTACTTCCTTTCGGTATCGAGATATAAAAGGAACAGTACCTCCTTCATCTAATAATTCTACTGTCGCCTGAACCTGCCTTGAGCTAATCGATAATTCGCCAGCAATAGCGAGAAAATGTTTGTTGTCCATTATTTACTTTTCATTCAAAAATTTAGCTGACAAATATAAACTGAATTGACAGAGAGTCCGACTTAAATGTGATCGATTTTGAAAAAAGATATTTACTTTTTCCTTTACCTGCATACAGCTGATTTGACAAGTTCATTGTAAGCGTTGGATGCTTGCTGATTAATGTTAATTTAAGTTCTGTTCCACTGTTATAGCAAAGTTGTATTGATAAAAGTCACTTCTCAAGGTTGATGAGAATGCTGCCGGACCGATCTTTAAAAGGCGCATTTAACTGGATAGCGATGGCTAACTGCTGGTCAAGTAATCGTCGATAAAAGATGCTATGGTCATAAAAATTGATCAAATGATCGTGAATAACTATGCCTACATCAACCTTCTCAGCTTTTCAGCAAGTGGGATTTTAGAAGGCGAATTAGGAGATTCGAATTCCGGGAGAAAAGTAATCGGGTTGTCAAACTCATTTTCCCCAATAAAATAAAGCGATATAGGCTTATAACTTCCAGGGTAACTTCGGTCGTTCACTTCCACCAGGTCGGCAATGGGGATTTTAATGGTTTTGATGTAGTTGGATATGTAAAAATACTCTTTGTCGATGCTTACGGATTTTAGGTTGATGAACAGTTTATACATGACAAATCCACCTGCAATTGCTGCAAAAGCAGTCGCTCCTGTTGCTTTGTACTCTTGATTGCTGATCATCCAGTAAAAAATCAAGGCGATAATTCCGAAATATATAATGGGGAGAATTACTTTGAGAAAGAAGGTGTATTCGGTAGATATTTTAAATTGTCTGCTCATCTTGAAGAGAATATTTGATCAAGTAACCTGCTGACTAATCAAACTGTTTTTGCAGCGAGCGTTCGTCATCATATTTAATATATCCTTCAATCATCTCATGATGCCTTTTGGGTAAGATGTTTACTGTAGCATAATTGCTTTTCCTGTCGATGTGATTAAAATATTTCGGCTTAATAACATTGTCCTTAGAACCAACATAGATTTTTACAGGAATTTGATGATTGTTTACAGAATCAATTAATTCTCTTTGAAGAGTCATCAATGGTTTGAAATAAACCCAGCTATTATAAACCCTGATCCGCTGTTCTTTGCTGCCAAGTTGTAATTTAGCAAATTTGACGATACTAGGGTTCAAAATTCCCCATCTAGCAAGCTGATCACTAAAAGCAAACAGTTTGTCTGGTTTTTTTAAAAGACTCCTGAACAGACTTTTGCCAAGGAGTGATGTGGCAAAACGATAGATTCCCGTGTAGTGAAATCCATCTGCTGCAATAAAAGTTACGTTTTTCACGACCTCCGGATGATCAATAGCAAACCTGATCACGAACCGCCCACCGATGCTGTAGGCGATCAATGCCACCTGCTCAATCTTGAAATGATCGATCAGGATAGTTGAAATCTCTTTCCACTTTTGTCTGGTCAGTTTTTCCTCTGGGAAGGAGGAGTTTCCATGAAACGGAAGATCAAATGAAATGATGGTATGGTCTTTTAGTTTCAATGGGAGATTTTTAAAGACATCAGCATTTTGGCCAAATCCATGAAAGCAAAAAACATATTCTTTGCCTGCTCCAAAGACTTTATATTTTAATATTTGATCATTTTCTAAATCAATTTGTCCCTCTTTTTCCATTTGGAATCGTTATCAGAAAAATAAATATTCAAATTTTAAAACAATTTTAAATCATAGTCGTCATAAACTTAGGAAACTTTGAAAAACTTTGTAGTTTCCGTAGTTAATAAAGTGTAAATTTGCGTTGTGAAAGAGAAAATACTAGAAGGTGCGAGCAAGCTATTTATGAAATACGGTGTGCGGAGTGTAACAATGGACGATGTTGCTTCAACGCTGGCAATATCCAAAAAGACAATTTATCAGTTTTATAAAAATAAAGATGAGCTAGTTACGTCTATCAGTAGGAGCCATATGAGCGAAGAAAAAGACGACTACTCACTAATCGAAGAAAATTCCGTGGATGCTATAGATGAGATATATCAGGTATCAAATTGCTTTAGAAAGCATATGGCCGATATACATCCTAAAATTTTATTTGAGCTGAAAAAGTATCATTCTGCTGCCTGGCAGATATACACGAAGTTTAAAACTGAATTTGTCAAAAATCATATCAAAAGAAACATTGAAAGGGGCATTACAGAAGGCTACTACCGTAGCGAAGTGAATCCCGAGATTTTATCTGCCTTCAGAGTTGAACAGGTAGAGATGATATTCGATGATAATTTATTCCCGAAAGAAAAATTCGATTTTACAGATGTACAGTTGCAGCTTTTTGATCATTTCATTCATGGGCTGTTGACTGACAAAGGAAGAGAACTTTATTTAAACTATTTAAATCATAACAAAAACTCTCACGCATGAGATTAAAAGGTTTATTTTTTATTCTATTCTGTTGGCCGCTGATAATGCAGGCCCAAACAGATTTAACACTAGAGGAGTGTGTAGCTTACGCCTTGAAGAATAATGAACAGCTGAAAAGCCAGGCATTAGAGAAGGATATAGCCACCAGTACAATTGGTGAAACAAGATCAATTGGATTGCCTCAGGTCAACGCCACCGCTGGTTTTCAGGACAATTTGAAAATTCAGACAATTGTTTTTAATGTAGGTGACGATTCAGTAGCAGTAATTCCGGCAGGTACTCCGGTTTCAGGTAATGCTAATGTTTCGCTTTCTCAAATGATTTTTAACGGATCTTATTTCGTGGGGTTGCAGGCTGCTAACGCATTAAAGGATCTGACTTACAAAGAGTATCTTAAAAACGAAATTGATGTAGTTGAGGCAGTTTCCAAAGCTTATTACCTGGTTTTGGTATCAGATGAGAACCTCAAATTGATCTCTGCAAACTACAACAGAATTAAGGATCTGTATGATGAAACGTACCAGTTGCAAATCAATGGGTTTGTAGAAAAAGTGGATGTCTCCAGATTGAAAGTTCAATTAAATAATCTGCAGACTTCTTTGAAATCCTCCAGAGAGCTTCTTGAAGTATCGAAAGCGGCATTGAAGCTGCAAATGGGAATGCCGGTTGAAACGCCGATTAGCCTATCAGAATCTCTGGATCAGATTGTTTTAGAAATTCAAAGTATTCCTCTGCAGCGCGTAGACCCGGTAAATAGAATTGAATATAGTATCCTTCAGGAAAATAGAAATCTGGCATTGTTAGACATTAAAAACAATCAGGTACAGTACATTCCTACTATATATGCTTCATTCAATGTGGGTTGGAATACGGGAGCGGTTAGCAATTTTGGCGATTTGTGGAAGTTTGAAGAGCCTAACTGGATTAGATATACAAATTGGGGGCTTTCACTAAATGTGCCAATATTCGACGGACTATTGAAGAAGTATAAAATTCAGACTGCCAAAGCAAAGCTCAACCAGGTAGAATTTGGAATGTCACAGTTAGAGAACAGTTTCAAATTGGAGGAGATGTCTGCAAGAACCAATTTGAATAATGCGCTTGATGACTACACTGTTCAAAAAGAAAATGTTGCATTAGCGGAAGAGATTTTTGATATTTCGAAAATAAAATATCAAGAAGGAGTGGGATCCAACAGAGAGGTGATCGATGCGGATACTGAATGGAAAACAGCACAAACCAACTACTTTAATGCGCTTTACAATGCATTAGTAGCCAAAATAGATTTAGAAAAAACTTTAGGTATATTAAAATAATAAGAGATCAGATGAAAAAGGTCAGCATACCGAATTTAATCATTTTTACAGCTTTGGTTACTTTTTTAATGACTAGCTGTGGAGGCGGAGAGTCCGACTCATATAACGATGTTATGTCTGGTAATGATATCAAGAAAGCCAGAGAATTGAAAGCTCAATTGACAGCGCAGCAATCTGAACTGAATAAGAAAATTGTAGCGCTGGATTCATTAATAGGTGCAAGTATCGGAGATCGAAACCTGCCACTGGTTACTGTATTTACAGCTGAAAACAAGAAGTTTGATCATTTCATTGAGTTGCAGGGTGATGTTACTACCAAACAAAATGTACTGATCTATCCTGAAATGTCCGGAACACTTCTGAAAGTGCATGTAAAAGAAGGACAGAGAGTCAGTAAAGGTCAACTATTGGCAGTTATCGATGATGGCGGATTAACCAGACAACTGGCTCAGATGAAAACTCAGCTGGACCTTGCAAAAACTACCTTTGAAAGGCAGTCAAATTTGTGGAAACAGGAGATTGGCACTGAACTTCAGTTTTTACAGGCTAAAGCTACTTATGAAGCTCAGGAAGACGCTGTGAAACAAATGGAAATCCAACTGGGTAAGTTCTCCATCAGAGCGCCATTTAGCGGTGTGATCGACGATGTGATCAAAGACCAGGGAACGGTAGTGGTGCCGGCAGGTCCGGGTTCTGAGGTTTTCAGAATTATCAACCTTTCCGATATGTTTATCGAAATTGATGTACCTGAAACTTACATTGCAAGTGTCACTAAGGGTAGAAAGGTAGAAGTTGAATTTCCGATTCTTGGAAAGAAAATCCAATCTTATGTCAGACAGACAGGAAACTTCATCAACCCGAACAACAGATCATTCACGGTTGAAGTGCCAGTTCCAAATGTAGATGGAGATATCAAGCCTAATCTTACTGCCAGAGTTTTGATCAATGATTACATCAATGATAACGCAGTGTTAATCCCTCAGAGTGTGATATCTGAAAATTCGGAGGGAGAGCAGTATGTTTATATAACCTCTACAATCAACAAAGACCAGACGGCGAAAGCTTCACGAAATATTGTGACCACCGGAAAGACGCAAGGTGACTATGTCGAGATATTATCAGGAGTTAGCGTTGGTCAGAATATCATCGATGAGGGGGCAAGAAGTGTGAAAGAGGGACAAAAAGTTAAAATCCTAACGCTATAATCATATGAAAAATAATGATAAAAAAGTGAATAAGGAGTTTCGCTTATCATCTTGGGCTATCGATAATCCGTCGGTAGTTTACGTGATGATCGCGATCTTCTTACTAGTGGGGCTAAGATCATATCAGTCTATGCCCAGAGAAGATTTTCCTGAAGTAAAAGAAACTAAAATTTACATCAGTACACCTTATCCTGGTAACACTGCCGAGGATATTGAAAGGTTGATTACAGACCCTTTGGAGGATGAGCTGAAAAATATCAGTAACGTCTCCAAGATTCTCTCAACTTCTCAGGAAGACTATGCCATCATAACAGTTGAATTCGATGAAGGAATCACTGTGGATGTTGCCAGGCAAAAAGTGAAAGACAAGGTAGATGGAGAAGTGTCAGGTGAAGACTGGCCTTTGTTCAACGGAGCGAAGGTAGAACCTAATGTATTTGATCTGAACTTATCGGAGGAAATTCCTATTCTGAATATCAACATAACAGGTGACTACCCTGTACAAACACTGAAGGAATTTGGTGAGTACCTTGAAGACGAGATAGAAGACCTTGAAGAAATTAAAGGAGTTGATATCCGTGGTGCTCAGGAAAAAGAGGTAGAAGTTGCAGTTGATATTTACAAAATGATGGCAGCTAAGGTCAGTTTTACTGACGTTGTAAGTGCCATAGGCAATGGAAATATGACGATGTCCGCCGGAAATATGAAAGCCAGTGGGCAAAGAAGAACTATCAGGATTTTAGGTGAGATAGAGAAACCTTCGGACCTTGAAGATTTTGTGGTGAAATCAGAAAAAAATGCGCCGATCTACTTGAAAGATATAGCGACAGTAACTTTTGGTGAGGAAGATAACACAACATTTGCACGGGAGTTTGACAAAAGTGTTGTCATGCTTGATATTAAGAAGAGGGCCGGAAAAAATATGATTCAAGCTGTCGACCAAATCAAGGAGATAGTTAAAGACGCAGAAGCCAATATATTTCCAACAGATGTAAAGGTAACGCTTGCCAATGATTCTTCAGCGAAGACGCTTAATCAGGTAAATGACCTGGTCAACAACATTATCTTTGGAATTATCCTGGTTGTAACTGTACTGATGTTCTTCCTTGGTTTCAGAAATGCCTTGTTTGTGGGATTTGCAATTCCTATGTCTATGTTCATGTCGTTTGTGATTCTCTCAACGATCGGATATACATTAAACACCATGATTCTTTTTGGACTAATCATGGGACTGGGAATGTTAGTTGATAACGGGATTGTTGTTGTGGAGAACGTCTATCGTCTAATGGATGAAGAAGGACTTTCTAGTATTCAGGCAGCTAAGAAAGGGGTTGGCGAAATTGCTGGTCCTATCATCATTTCGACTTTGACGACTGTTGCTGCATTTGTGCCGCTGGGCTTATGGCCTGGAGTAATGGGGCAGTTTATGAAGTACTTCCCGATTACCTTATCAGTTGTATTGGGTTCTTCTCTTTTCGTAGCGATTTTTATGAACTCTATGCTGGTATCCAGATTTATGGAAATTGGAGAAAAGGTTCTATCAATGAAGCAGTTGATAAGAGTTACTTTGATACTGATACCTATAGGCGCATTTATCATGTTCGTTGGAGGACCTGTAAGAGGACTGGGAACAGTCATGGTGGTAACTGCTATCTTATTCTGGATCTATAAGTTCATTGTTAAGAAACTGGCTACCGGTTTTCAGAAAAGCGTATTGGTTAGGTTTGAGAATTTCTATGAAAGACGACTAAAGCATGCACTTAGAGGCGGTAATGTTTACTGGTACCTAAGTGTAACATTTGCATTATTGATTGCAGCGTTTATGTCTTTTGGCTGGTCATTAGGTACTAAGAGAACCAAAGTAGAATTCTTCCCTGACAATGTCCCAAATCAGATCATTGTTTACGTTGAATACCCACAAGGAACAGCTATTGAAAAGACTAACGCAATCACTAAAGATATTGAACAGAGAGTCTACAATGTGATCGGTCAGGTAAAGTATGTTAACGGCGAGAAGAATGTATTGGTAGAATCTTCAGTATCTCAGGTAGGAGAGGGTGCAGGTAACCCTAATACTGATGGTGGTTCAAGTGCTGAAATGCCTCACAGAAGTAAGATCACTGCCTCAATGCGAGAATTTAAATTCCGCGAAGGAATGGATTCTGAAAAGCTTAGAGAGGAAATACAAGAAGATCTTAGCGGTATTTACCCGGGATTAGCCATATCTGTTGAAAAGGATCCGATAGGTCCTCCGGCAGGTTATCCAATCAATATCGAATTAGAAGGTAGTGACTATGATGAATTGATTGTCGTTGCTGAGAATATGAGGAACTTCATCAATACCAAAAACATAGAGGGAATTGAAGAGTTGAAAGTTGATGTGAACAAAGGAAAGCCATCGATGGAGGTTGTCGTTGACAGGAAGAAAGCCGGTGAGCTGGGTGTTGCAGTAGGTCAGGTGGGCAATCAACTTCGAAGATCACTATTTGGTGAAAAGGCTGGTATTTACAAGAAAGACGGTGAAGATTACAATATCAATGTAAGATTTAAGGACGATATCAGATATAACCAAAGTGCGCTTTTTGATCAGAAGATCATCTTCCGTGATCAGTCAACCGGAACAATTAAGGAAGTACCTGTTTCCGCAGTTGCTAAGCAGAAAAATACCTCTGCATTTAGTGCGATCAAGCACAAAAATAATAAGCGGGTAGTGACGGTTTATTCGGGATTACAACCAGGATATACCGATGCTGGTGCCATTGTTGCAAAAATACAGGAGGAAATGGCTGACTTTTCCGGAATTCCAAGAGGCATTAAAGTCGACTATACGGGACAGATAGAGGAGCAGAATAAACAGCAGGCTTTCCTAATGACAGCATTCTTTGCAGGTCTTGGATTGATTATGTTGATATTGGTATTCCAATTCGGAGGAATCTCTAAACCAGGAATTATCATGCTGGCAATTTTCCTAAGTTTCATTGGCGTCTTTGGCGGGTTAATGTTGACAGGATGGCCATTTGTGATCATGATGACGATGATGGGAATTATTTCTCTGGCAGGAATTGTGGTTAATAACGGAGTAGTTCTGCTGGATTACACACAATTATTGATCGATAGAAAGAAGTCTGAGTTGGAGATGACTAACGAGCAAATGCTTTCTAAAGACGAAGTGATGGAACTGACGATCAGAGGAGGTAAAGCGAGGTTAAGACCTGTAATCCTTACGGCGATTACCACGGTTCTTGGACTGATTCCACTGGCCATTGGATTGAACATTGACTTCTTCTCATTGTTCACTTCTTTCGATCCTAAAATTTATGTAGGAGGTGACAATGTAATCTTCTGGGGTCCACTTGCCTGGACTGTGATATTTGGATTGATAGTCGCTACTTTCCTTACCTTGATCATCGTGCCTGTGTTGTTTACAATTGTTTACAGAATCAAATACAAGTTGAAAGGAAATAAAGGGGAGGTTACAGAAATAATGAAAAAAGCTGCGTAAGAGACAAAAAACAATTTTTTGTCAAATCAGTTAAATTTATAGCATAAAAGGTCGGTAAATTCGTCAGAAATTAAACCGACCTTTTTTTATTTCACTTAACAAGACAAAATGAGATTTATCATACTCATTATCATTTATTTACTGTTTGATTATTACGCCTTTCAGCTCATCAAAGTGCAGGTTGCCGAATCATCAGATAACACACGACGGGTCGTATATGTCATTTACTGGATAATTACATTGGGCGCACTGGCATCAATCCCACTCATTGCCAGTCTCGACCCTTTCAAACAACGGGCTTTGCGAACCTTCTTGCTGAGCTTCGTTTTTATCAATTTCATATCAAAGTTTTTCGTTTCATTTTTTCTGTTGATTGATGACGTATGGCGAGGAATACAATGGGTAGCAGGTAAATTTACTAAAGAGCAGTCAGAGCCTGTAGATATTGGCAGGACGAAGTTTTTAACGACCACTGCCGTTGTAGCAGGGGCACTTCCTGCCATCACACTGGGCTTTGGAGTGGTCTCAGGAGCTTATGATTACAGGGTAAGGCGGCGTACCGTTTACTTTCCCAATTTACCTAAGGAATTTGACGGTATTAAGGTTGTTCAGCTATCAGATATCCATTCTGGCAGTTTTTACAATAAAACGGCAGTAAAGGGAGGTATAGAACTGGCAATGGCCGAAAAGCCTGATATTATCTGTTTTACCGGAGATTTGGTCAATGATCAAAGCAAAGAAGTGGAAGACTATGTGCCTGTTTTTGAAAAATTAAAAGCACCGCTTGGCGTATACTCAGTGATGGGCAATCATGATTATGGTGATTATAAACAGTGGGCTTCAAGAGATGCTAAAGCGAAAGATATTGCTAATCTGCATAAAGCACATGAGTTGATGGGTTGGGATCTGCTGCTCAATGAAAACAGAAAGATCAAAGTCGACGGTGCTGAGATAGGTCTACTTGGAATTGAAAACTGGGGTAAAGGCAGATTCTCGAAATACGGTGACTTGAATAAGACTATGCAGGGAATGGAAGAAATGCCTTTCAAGCTACTGATGTCGCATGATCCAAGTCATTGGGAGGCACAGGTGATTCCTGAAACAAACATAGACCTGACACTCAGCGGTCATACGCATGGTTTTCAGTTTGGTGTTGAAATAGGGGACTTTAAATGGAGCCCATCCCAGTATATATATAAGCAATGGGCTGATCTTTATCAGGAAAAAGACCAGTATATCTATGTCAATAGAGGGTTTGGGTTTTTAGGTTACCCTGGTAGAATTGGGATATTGCCCGAGATCACTGTTTTGGAGTTGAAAAAAGGTACTGCGTAGGTCAACCGCCCCTTTTTAGCATGAGGAAACGAACAGGCAATTCCACAATAGAATGAACAGGATTGCCATTGAACTGAGCAGGAAGCCATTGACCGGAAGTAAGTGAAATGACTCTAATGGCTTCCTGGTCACATCCTAGTCCCAGCCCATTTGTAACAACTATTTTACTAATTGCACCATCCCGATTAATTTGAAATCTTAAGTGGACGTTTCCACTCACTCCGAGTTTTCGGGCATTAACTGGATATTTAACAGCATTGCCCAGGAAATTATACAATTGCTCTCTACCATGCTTAAACATAGCTTTGCCTTGAGGTTTATAATACACAGTGTCGAGCTGCTCATCAACGAAATAGGTTTTGTATTGGATTGAATCTTTGTATTCAGCTATCAAATGATCAGTATATCCTTTTAGCTTACTAATGACCATTCCATTTCCTTGTGCCAATTGTGGTTTCGCATATTTGTTCCAGATTTGATGATAATAGTTAACTTCATCTTTTACTGAGTAGATTGTTTCCAGTCTTTTGTTGCTGTAGTAAGTCTTCCACTCTCCTGATTTTTTATTCGAAGAAAAGTTGCCAGAGGTGATTAAAACACCCTGATTGTTCCATTCCTTAACTGTACCTTCTTTTACTTCCGGATTAATAGAGCTCAACTGAGCTTCGAAGAGTAGCTTATTTCCTGCTAATCGATAGATTCTGTAAAAAAGGTTGTCATTTTCTTTACTGTACTTTTTTACGAAAACTGCGGATTTTTTATCGGTCGGTTGCCGGAGCTTATCCAGATATATTTTCTTCTGTGCAAAGCCATCAATGGATAAAAAAATAAATAAAGCCGTTGTGATTAAAAGCACGGTTTTTATTGAACAAATATCAATTTTGTAATTCATAACTATATAAAAAACCAAGAAATCAGTTAAAAATTGTTAAGCAAGCCAACCATTTCATCCTTTTTGGTGTCTTGTATTTAAGTAAAGAATTTCATTATCTAACGAATAGATTGATAAAGTAATTTTTTGTTAAATAGGTGATTAAAAAAGGAGTGATTTTCACTCCTTTTTTATTTTAAGATTTTTATGTCCAAATTTAAGAATCTATAAGGGCATAATCTATGATCAAAAAGCTTTACAGAACCTTTCTCAAAATTAAACAATTCGTAGAAGTTGATATCTGGCGAATCAGGCTAAAAAAGTATGAGACTCCTACTTATCTGCTTTACAAGAACTTTAAGATAATTCTGATTGCTTTTAAATCTTTCATTGCTGATAAATGCGCTATTAAATCCTCGGCGCTTACTTATTTTTCTCTTTTATCGATCGTTCCTGTACTTGCCATAGCTTTTGCGATTGCTAAGTCCTTTAATCTGGATAAGTTTCTGAAAGATCAGATTAATCAATTATTTGCCAGCCAGCAGGAAATCCTTGATCAATCGTGGACTTATGCAGACAACATGCTGAAAGAAACCAGTGGAGGTCTAATCGCAGGTATTAGTTTGATTGTCTTGCTGTATACGGTTATCAACTTGCTTACGAACATAGAATCGATATTCAATGATGTTTGGGAGATCAAGAAGGGAAGAAAGTTGAGCAGGAAACTGACCGATTATCTGTCAATCATGCTTGCAGGACCGATTTTGATCATTCTATCCAGTAGTTTGAATGCATTTATAACCACTCAGCTGGAATATTACTCAGATACCATTCAGGTAGTAGATATTAAACCTTTCGTTCGATTTCTCATCGGGCTTATACCTTTTACACTCTTTTGGCTCCTTTTCACTTTGTTGTATGTGATTATGCCCAATACAAGAGTAAAAACCAAACCTGCTTTTATATCAGGGGCGATTGCTGCCATTCTTTATGCCATTGTCCAGTGGGGCTATTTCGAATTTCAGATCGGTGTATCCAAATTCAATGCAATTTATGCAGGTTTTGCTGCTTTACCCCTGTTTTTGATCTGGCTGCAAATTAGCTGGATGATCATCTTATTCGGGGCTGAACTTACTTTTGCTATCCAAAATGTCAATACCTGGGAGTACAATCCAGATAAGCTCAGGATGAGTCAATTCTTTAAAAAGAAGATGGCGCTGATCATCGTCAACATTGCCGCTAAAAGATTTGGATCTGATGGACTGGAACCATTGACAGCCAGAGAGCTATCAGAAAAGATAGAGTCTCCCTTAAGATATGTCAACGAAGTGCTGAGAGAATTGGTAGAAACTGGTGTTCTCTCAGAGGTCATCCTGAAAAACTCGGAAGAGATAGGCTATCAACCAGGTATTGATACCAGCAAACTCACTATTCAATATGTGATCAACAGGATATCAAACTTTGGTTTGGATAATGTTCACCTCGCTCAGTCTGATGTTAGAACGAAACTTGAAAAATCACTGGATATCATCAATGAAGATAAGCTGATTTCCAAAGGTAACTTATTGGTCAAGGACTTATAATCACTATCCAAGAAGAAAAAACTACTATTTCCTTTGTTTAAAAGACCAGCTGAAGTAAAACTCTGAAACTTCAGTACCATCCTTCATTCTTCCAACGGTTTTCATCTTTACTACCTTTGATTCACCTGTCTCAATACATTCTTCTACGGCTTTAAATACTTCCTCTCCATTTTCACAGGTGAAAGTCACTTTGCCTGTTGCCTTCTTCATAAATTTTGCTTCCAGGTCAACAATGATAAAAGCTACTGAAGGGTTTTTACCCGTAATAGCCAACAATGCGAGTGAAGCAGTAGACAGTTCAGCAGCCATGCTTTGAACAGCAAAATAGATGGACTTAAAAGGATTTTTATTAAGAAACTTGAAAGGTAATGTCGTTTGGCACTGAGACGTATCGAGGTATGTTAATTTCATCCCAGCAATCGCTCCAGCCGGCACTTTTGTCATTGTAAATAAACGAAAGAAGATGGGATTTAACATCTTCTTTCTGAATTTCTCTTGTGTTTCGTTTAACTGTATTGTCGCCATTACCAACCTACAATGTAAATAATCGAAAGCATAGCGATTACGATCAGCGACATGACATTAAATGTCTTATCAGATTTATAATGCTTTTTGTG
>JBCBHL010000052.1:0-27047 GCA_038525605.1 Bacteroidota bacterium | reverse complement strand
GCTAAATAATTCTATTGGAGTAAGAGCTATCTTAGAATTGCGCTCTTCTATAAGTTTTATTTAGCAGATCTAACATTACCCTGGCATTGAAAAAGTTCAGTGTTAGCAGGATATAATTACGGATAATTCAATTGCTAATTACGTTGCAATCGCATTTCCTTTTTTTCAAAGTAAACGTCAATCAAACTCTGGTTGAACCAGGTTAAATACGCTCAAAAGGCGAGAAAAAGTTTTTTAAACATTAAACTAGAAGATAACCTCTATGTCTGATTATTATTTCTTTACCGAATCCGATAAACTGAACAGCCAAACAGCTGCGCAGGCATTCGGAGCTTTAAATGTCAATGATTTCAATGTTGGCAATGAGTTTTCATCGACCTCCGACCCTAAAGCTTTTGCCGTTACCGATGGCATTGTTTTAGTACAGGAGATTGCAGGAGTTACTGATGCAGTAAACCTGATTCTACGGCCTCTCAATCAGCCGGATTTAAACTTCCCTAAAATTGGATACTTTTTCTATCAGGGAATCAAAAAATCAAGCTTAATCGACGGAGCAAATGTTGCCGCTCCTGCCAGTAATAAGCTTACCGAACAAATTTGGAGTTCTTTTAATCTTCAGGTGGCAAATCTGCCAGACCCTCCTGCTGCTCCGTTGGCAGATGAAGCGCTGGGAACCGGATACAAAAGTACTGCTACCGGAAGCTTTATGGCAACAAACGAAGATCCTCTTTCGGATGCATTTTTCAATAGCGAAGGAGCATTATTTCCCGTCTTTGCCGGGGACCATATCGGCGATTTTAAAGGGAGTGCTTTTGGTTTTACAATCTCCTTCGAACGAATAGGATTTGAACCTTCTTTTGGTGAGGCGAGAAAACCAAACTCTGTCATTTCTTTTCCCGCACTACCTACAGATGCGACAGATTTGCAGATTTTTACCAGAAAGCACGAAAAGGAAGTCATTTTAAATTACATCGATTCCACAGCTTTTTTCGGCTCTTTTATTGCCGAAGGTATTCAGGTCTTTAATGGTACTGAGTTTGTGAAAAAATCCGGAGATCAAATACTTGATGAGGTATTAAACGAACATGTGAATAAAAGTAAAATCTACCTCGACATCAGAAATGATTACGAAGATTCTTTTAATTATTACCTTAATTACAGCGACGAAGTATTCGTAAACTTAGATCCTTCGGCTAATAGCTACACAGCGTTCAATTATTACAGTAATGAATGGCCGATCCTGTCTCTAACAGATAGTGATTTTGCCACTGGAAATGCAGATAAGTCGTTTCAATTGGCACTTCCGGTTGGAGACAATGACAGACCTGCCATTTATTTCAAAAAACGGTACGTCGCAACTGCGGCTAACGACGGCCCGGCTCCAGGAAGCGATCGGTTTTCTATTGTAGAAACGGAAGATGACAGAAATATCGTATCTGAAACATTGGAAACGCCTAGGCATTCGGCTAATAATACCGTTATTTCTAATTACTATCAATTCAGGTATTTTAGGAGATTTACCACGCCTTCATCCGAATTCACCGGATTGTCAAATGCCAAAGATTCTTACCTGGACAATATCTTTCCGTTATTCGACATGAGAATTCCTTTTACATCCGGAAGTGATGTTGATACGAAAATCTATTATGATGCGGCATATATTGACAAAAGCAATATCAATGAAACTGAATTTACCGCTAATGTAGGTCTTTCAGTTGATGCAGATACCGTTAATTTTATCGCATACCCGCAGTATTACAATACTGATGAAGCCAACAGCCGGGATATTTTGCCCTTAAGTGGCGAACAAAGCACCGCAGGTGATAATTTTATCGATTATTTCAATAAAAAGATTGGGAATCAAACGATAGAAAGAAGAACTTTTGTATTGCCGGAAGGCAGTCAGGATTACTATTCATTTGCCTTACCGGATGATGAATTTGATGTGGCTTCTGCCAACGATTCAGTTGCGGTACTCAATCATGATGCTCCACCGATCGGTAAATCATACGATCTGGAAAATACCAACATCATTTCACTTTCAAATGAGCAGTATACGCAATTGGTAAATGTTAAAAATGCTGAGTTTGAAAGCCCTTTCAGAGTAGTTTTAGGAGTTACCAACGTTAGTTTCTTAACAGCTGACTCAACAGAATCCACCACTACTTTCGTGCTAAGAGGGCTGAAGCTAAACAGAGAAGGCGTATTAGTAAAACATGAGTACAATACAGGAATAGAAGTATTTGCTGAAGACGACCTTTTCAATTGGGATGAAGACAGATCAATCAATGGGCCAACAGCGCTGGACTATGAAGAAAGGTTGCACCTTACCTCCTCCTTTGGCGGAGAGTATCTGCGTCAGCGAAATGGGTCTGCTTCTTCTACTTTTCAACATTTATATGAAACTGTAGGGTCTGACCTGAAAGCGGTTGTCGATGCATTTACGCAGGATATTGCGGCACTGGATGCTGCGAGTTTTCAGAATCAGGTACAGGGAATCATCCTTACAAGGGGAAAAGAGCTGCTCGACCTGGCCCGAACGAATATCAGGCAGACGGCCAATAGCTTGTTTGGAAAAGATGGCGCTTTTTACCTGGCGAGGCTGCAAATGAGAAAAGCTTTAAAAGAGCACCCGGAGGCTGTAAATGTAGACGAGGCAGTTTTCAATGGCTACCTGGAAACCCTGGAGAAAATAACCAGAGGTTTGCACAGTAGCAATCTGCCGGATTTCACTACACATCCGACTCATATACCGATTCTCATCTCCGGCTATGATCCGTTTTATTCAGCTTTCCCTTACGATGTGTATTTCGATCCTGAATTTCATGTGTCTAATCCGTCGGGAAATATCGCATTGGCGCTGAATGATGAAGAGATTGTCCAGGGGAGTAAAAAAGCGATCATTAAATCTGCTATTTTTCCAGTTCGCTACAAGGAATTTAACGATGGCTGGATCGAAGATTTCTTCGAACCATACATAAACCCAACGCACCCTGACTTTAATAGTAATATCAACAGCGGTAATCCGGTGAAAATGGTGATCACATTCAGTTACGGTGGTACCGATTACTTCAATATCGACAGGTTTGCCTCAAGATTCAGAGAGCCTTCAAATGTCGGAAATAACAAAAAGCCCGGAGGGGTTTCTCCATATTTGACAAACTCTGATAAGGACAATAAAGAGTTTATAGAAACTACATTGCCTTTCACGGATATGTACATTGCCAACAGGGTTTTTCTCTCTCAGGAAGCCAGGTTTGAATATACAAACGGAGGAGTTCCTACGGGGAGATTCAGAGATATTGGCAGTGTGAGTCTTTCACCATTGATAGACTTTCCCACAATTGCGGACTATCCTGCACCGGGTGGTGTAGTAGCAGATGGTCTTGTGGCAAGATCAGGTTCCGGTGGCGATTATCTTTCAAATGAAATATATTACAGAGTAGCATTTTTGAGAAGTGTACACAACTCCGGGCTGAAGACAGGACACATTCACGTTGGATTTTTAAGAAGAGATTCTCAGCCGGACAGATCCGTAATGCTTTCAATAATAAAAGATTCTATTAAGCAGGCTTTAACCAACTTATGATGAAAACTCTGATAACCCTTTTCTTTCTTTGTTCGCCTTTTATAGTCTTAGGTCAGGAGCCTTCTCCTAGATTCTTGTTAAAAAATGCTGCAGAACTCGAGGAAAAATACCTCTTTGTAAGCCTTTTTTACGCAGAACAAATATCAACAGAAGACATACAAAATGCTGTAAATACAGAAAAAGAAGGGTTAAAAAGAGCGCCTGAATTTTCAGCAACATCATCATTAAAGAAGCATCGCAGTTATGAAAACTATCTCATTATTAACCTCCCTCAACTGATAAGGAAAGGTGAGATGTATTCATTGCATGTGATAGAAAAAGCAACCGGTGAACTAATGAGTGTATTTGTGAGATCGGGAGAGGAAATGGATTTCGGTTACTCGATTGCCATCTCGGATTTCAGGTTTGAAGGTGGGAACTACTTCTACGATCAATGTACATCGCGAAGAAAGTACAGAGACGAGACAATAGCAGACCAGAGTTTTCTTACCTATCAGAACCGATCCCGGATAGAACAGATGATCTCATTAAAAGACAGCCGGAAGCACAACGTAAGCATTCGCAAGCTGAACAGATTTTTAAGAAAAACTAATTGCAAAAAATAGACATTATCACGAGGTAACTTGTATGGGTTCTTCCGCTGACTTTTGAAGGTGATTTTTACAATCACCAGCTAGAGTTCCGCATCAATATTGATCACGTGAACACAGCAGGAGTACTCACCACTCAGAATCAAATGAGACTTGATGTGAATCTGTCGTGATAATCTCTGATAAAGAAAAATGTCCAAAATAATTAAAGCTTTAAACAAATGATTTTAACACCAGATACGAGTGGCAGTACTACTGCTACCAATTCAACGCCGCAGGCCAAATCGTTCCCTAAAGTGATGGTAGGGCCTGCAAACAGCCTTCAGTCAGAAGAGCTCGAATATAAGTTGACAGAATACACTTACAAACTCGGAAGTACAACGGTGAATACGCCGACTACTGAGCAGCAAGTGTTGTTTGATGCCGACAAGGAAAATATCACCTGGGTTTTTTGGGTGAGTGGAGGCCTGATGGATAACAATGACGATTACATTGTTATTAGAGACAGGGATTTAAAAACAGAATCAGAAACTGATTTTACCGATGAAACAGACAAGAGTAAATTCAAGGATGCAGTGTCAGAAAATGGCTACCTCGAAGCGACCGTTGAAACGACCGTTGAAGGAGGCAATAAAATCAATAAACTGACAGTGAAATGGTCTAAATGGCTGGACGGTAAAAAGGTGTTCGTAGAAACATTTAGAGGAAGCCCGGACCACAATGCATCCAAAAACTATGTAGTGACCACTGATGTGAAAGCTCAACTGGAGGTGCTTGATGTTTATTGGGTCAATTCCCAACTGAAGAGAATCACTTCCACAGGATATGAAACTGATGTTTTCCTTGCTTTTGAATCTCTGGGATTTCATGGAGAAACAATGGCTGCAACTCTTTTTGATGATGATTTTGGGTTTTCCTCGTCCGACGCTTTGCTATGGAATGGAGGTGCACAGAGTCATTCTTTCACAGTTGACAATCGTAAAATGCTTGTGCCATATGAGGTAGAGGCCGAAGATTCTGCAAATTACGCAAATGGACATGGTGATGACTTAGATCCTGCGTTGGAGGTATTTATCACATTAGATTCCTCAGAGCCGTTGTTTTCACTGATCGAAGAAGATAAATATGCTGAGATTACCTTTACTCCCGATATTGGCGTCAAGCCTTTTATCGCAACTAAATCGACTGTGACAGAAGGTGGTACGTCATATGTCATCTATGATCAGGTGGAGAAACTTTTGCCTGGGGAAAAAGCTTATCTGGTTGCAGAGTGCACCAATATAACCGATGATACCGATGTTTCATTCACGGTGACGGAAGACACTCCGTTGTTAGTGTCTGCAGGTCAGAATATTCCATTCCTTGTCGGAACTACAGAATCTACTGTGTTTACTGCCAAAGTGAAGGATGGTTATGCGGCTATACAAATTCAGCTGCAGAGTCCCGGAACTACTAAATACGATGACTGGGTTTCTAAAGTGATGCCAACATCAGGTAGCGATCAGGAGGTAGAATTTGAGGTAAAAGCAACAGTTGATTCTGTAGATTACCTGTCTAGTGATGTTACCAAAATGGTAGCACCTAAGGTGGTACAGAGAATTTACCACGATGGAAAAATCAGTCAGGAAAAATATTTGGAATCGCTGATTAAAAAGGTACAATTTATCTATCACGACAGCTCAGATACTGAAACGGATCTAGGGGCCTTTGATGTATTGTGGGCACAGAAATGGATCAGAGGAAGCAAAACCGATGGCGGTTCTCAATGGAAGAAGATTGTCTCTGGAGGTGAAACAAGGTATTATCAATATGACGGTACTCCCGGGGTGAAGAAGACACCGATAGTCAGTATTTTCAATACCAGCCAGGCAACATCGGTTCACAAAGTTTTCACAGTGACCAAAAATGGGAGCACTTTCATTAGAATTTCTGATAATTCCACCCGCGAATACTTCAACCCTGAGCGATTAGCGGCATTTATAGGTGCTGTCATTGAAACTGGATTTGAAGACATTACTTTGATGGGTTCAGTAGATACAGATGCTTCAGGTGCTTACAGTGTTACCCACGTAAATGGGAATAACATGGATTTGCGTTGGCTGAGATCTGATGAAAAACGACCTAAAATTGATACATTAGCATCCGGAGGGATAGCCCAGAGGCTTACATTAGATGTGCTTGCCGATAGGAATGAGTTTGATCATACCAGAATGAATACATTGATCAACGCTTTGCATAAATTTGGTTGGGCCAGAGAAAAAGACTCAAGTGGTCGCTACTTCCTCGGTTGGAAGTACGGGACCAATGCCGATCAGGAATTGGACAGAACAACCAAGGCAAGTCATCATCAGCATCATTTGCACATTCAGGGCTTTGTCCCACAGTATAAATAGATAATAAATGGATCGATTCATATACGTGTTACTGTTTTTTTTATGTCTCAATGCCTGTGTCAGTAAAGACTCTAATTCTACTGATGGTGATGAGACTAAACAAAAGCAAAACAGTATATCGTTACAAACCGATGCACCTGTAATTTCAGAAGCTGAAAAACTCAAATCGTTTAGGGATGCTATTGTAAAGATCGAAATCACTGAATTGCCATTTTCAATTGGCGAGCGATACTTGCAGACGATGGCAACAGCACCTGAATCTGATGAAATCAGCTACGTTTTCAAGGTGGCAGGCAATAACCCTGAAACTAAATCGAATGCCGTAAACAGCTATTTTTATTTATCCGAAGTTAGTGAAGATTCTTTGTTAACAGATCTTTTGCAGGACTTTCAAAGCAAGCAGATTCCTTTGAAACTTGTAAAAAGGCTACCGCCTGAAAGTAATATTGAACGGCTGATTTATACCACTTCATACGAGTTGACAGGAATGGTTTTCTGGTCATTGATCACTTTTGATTTGAAAGCTGAAAAAATGATTGATCAATCTTTGCTGGCTGTTTTTGCTGGAAATTCAGATACTGAGTATAAATCTGGTCTGTACATCAATGAAAATTCTGAGGTTAAATCTGTGATCATGTCTTATTATGATTCTCCCGGAATGCTGACTGAAAGGAAGTTGAAAGTAGAGGGTTCAGGTCAAATTTCGAAAATTAGTGAGGAAACCTTCGATCTGGGAATCGATGAGAAAATGAGAGATTTTAACGGTGACTATAACATCAGTTTATCTCGAAAAATCACAACAATCATCGATGCAGATCTGATCAGTAAAGTACCTCAGGTTGAATTGCCTTTTTCAAGTGATGAATTGGCTCAATTTTATAAGGTTGCGACACCTGCTCAAGAGGAAAATTCCGTAACCAGATTATTGCCGGAAGCACTAAAAGAAGTGCCTGCGGTTGCCAATCCAACAGGGAAACCTGATAGACGGGAAGCGTTTAACCTGGTAAATCCTCAGGAGGGAATCTATGAGCGAGGTGATTATTTTTATCCGATATTTCGTTTTCAGAGAAATGATCAGATTCAGGTGATTGCCTATTTATATCAGTCGTTTTGTAACTATCATCCAACCATATATCTAATGCTGTGCAGCTATGATCAGAAATGGAATCCTATGGATTCACTGATCATCAGCAGAAACTTTTTCTCGGGAGAGTTAAAGTTTACAGATAGAGTCTCATTTGATCCGGACTTCACCGTTCATGTCAATCAGACCATTCAAAACTTTGAAGGTTTGGTTAACGGAACATCGAAAGAAATACCGGAACGATTACTGAAGAAATCTTATCAGATTTCCGAAACTGGAAAAATTATTAAATAAAGACCATTGATCCGCAGGTGCGGAGACAATTACGCTAATAAAGCCCTGAAAATCTTTAACAGGAGATTTTTGGAACGTCATTCATTTGGCCTTTATAAAAACCGATTTAAAACATAAAATTAACATGTCTCAACAATCATTTTTTCCGGCGCTCAGTAAACTGGTGCCGTCGGAACGGTTGCCTGGTTTTGTCCAGCCCGTATTCTCATCCATATCGGATAAGGTGTTTTATAAATCCTATCAGGTAGAAAAAAGTATCAATGGCGAAACTGCCTATCACAACATTGTTTTGGTTTTCAACACTGAAATCGGATTGAACTTATTCGGTGGTGAAGATGGATTCGAGTTGTTGTTAAATCCCGGCACGACTGCTAATACAACAGGAGTACCTTTGTCATTGTATTACAATCTGCCAATTCTCAAGTACGTGAATGGCGTCTCCGTTCAGCAATTGAGTACACCCGGAGATTACCTGAATCTCATATTAGAAATTACAGGCATCAATGAAGCTGAAATCATTGAACAGGCCGTCATTGCACTCAATGCAGGTTCTTTTGAGCAATTTATTGATGATTTCAACACCAATCCGGATTATTCGACTTTTCCACCTCTTACCGGAAGTGTAAGTGGTAATGACGATGAAGTTGCCATTTCTATCGCTAACGAATTAAAAACAAATGGCGTCTCTCCGATTCAATATGTAATGGAAGAGCTCATCGCAGTAGAAAATGACATACCGGCAAGTTTCGAAAACCTCTACACGGTTTTTAAGGAGCTACTCGGAAGTTTTTCTTTTGAAGATCTGCTAGCACTGGTAATTCCTACATTTTCTGTCGGGATAGAATCCATCAAACTGGCGCTTGCTTTCCCGCGTACATGGCTCAAACCGGTAGATGCAAATGGGGAGGTAATTGCCGATGAAACCGTTAAGTCACTATTGTCCTACGATGTTGGAAGCCTCCTTTATCATTCAGAAAAAGGTCTGGAATTCAACAACCCGGATACTTTTGATCTGACTCCCTCGCAGATTGGAAACACCGGGCTGCTCATCGATTTCGATGGTCTGAAATTTGATCTGAGAAATGATCAGAATATTCAGGAAGCGATCGATGACGACAGGCCGGAAGACTTTAAGGGGATTTTTGTAGAAAATGCTGAAATCACCCTGCCAAAAAAATGGTTCAAAGATGGCGACAGCAGTACAGGAACTACTGCATCAATCGTCGGATCAAATTTATTGATTGGTACCGGTGGAATTTCCGGTAACATTGCCCTACAGGCAACTAATCCCGGCGATCCATCTCCAAAGCTGATCAAACAGATCGGTGACAATGGATTTGAAGTGTCTTTCTCAAAATTTGATATGACCTTCAAACAAAACAGCGTAGTTGAGTCTAACCTGGTCGGTGGTATGAAAATTCCCCGGTTAAAAGACGCAAATGGTAATGACGCTGAAATCGAAATTGTGGGTCACCTTGATGACGAAGGCGACTTTTCATTGACTGCTTCTGAAAAAGATGGTTTTGCACCTCTGTCTATTCCTGATATAATGGATATCTCTATTCAGTCCATTGAGTTGGGCAGAGAAGGAGATGATTTTTACATTGGCGCAGCGTGCAAAATCAAATTCACCAGCCAGCTGATGGATAAATTGCTTGATGGAAAAGAAATTGAGATTCCTCAGCTTCGAATCTACAGTGACGGCAGCTTTGAAATCGTGGGTGGAACCATTCCTGTTCCTTCTAACTTTACCTTGAATCTTGGTCCCGTCGAAATCGGAATCAGCGGCGTTAACTTCGGTTCCTATCAGCAGGAATATGAAGGAGAAATGCGTAAATACAATTTCTTCGGATTTGACGGAGCTTTAGGTCTCGGACCGTTGGGCTTTGAAGCCAGAGGAAAGGGAATGCAGTACTATTACACGGTAGATGATGATCCTGCGAATGGCAAACCGAAGCATTCCTATTTCAGAATTCAGACAATAGAAGTGGATATTACCATTCCGGGATCTGCCACACCTGAAGCTGCGACTGCTATTATCAATGGTTATTTGTCGATACCCCAACCGGGCGAATCGAAAGAATACTCAGGAGGAGTTTCTCTGAAATTGCCTAAAGCGAAAATTGCAGGTAGTGCGGAAATGAGGTTGTCTCCTAAAGACCCGGCCTTCATTGTAGATGCCAGCATAGAACTGCCCAAACCAATTCCGTTGGCTTCCACGGGGTTAGGAATCTATGGTTTCAGAGGATTGCTGGGCTATCGATATGTTGCTGAAAAAGAGGCTGTGGGGCTTACCTCGGGAGAAGATACCTGGTACGACTATTACACATATCCTCCAAGAGGGGTAGATATATCCAAGTTTAGCGGACCGGATCAGACAAGAGATTACAACAATCCTATTTCAGTGGGTGCGGGCGCAACATTGGCAACTGCTTTCGACGATGGAGTTGTGATTTCTACCAGACTGTTCCTGCTGCTGTCACTGCCAAGTGTATTTCTGCTGGAAGGAAAGGCCAGTATTCTTAGCAAAAGACTCGGTCTCGACGATAATCGCGAACCTCCATTCTTTGCTTTCATTGCCTATGGCGATAATAGCATTGAGGTGGGTATGGGTGCAGATTTCAGCTTGCCTCAAAGCAATGGCTGGATCATAGATTTATATGCCAATGTAGAGGCTGGGTTCTTCTTCAAAAAACCTTCTGCGTGGTACGTGAATTTCGGTACGAAGGATCAGCCGATCTCTGCCAAATTACTCACGCTGTTCACGGCACAGAGTTATCTCATGCTTTCAGCTAGAGGAATAGAGGCGGGTGCCCGTGCTGAATTTAACTTCAGTAAAAAATTCGGTCCTGCGAGAGTAAAAGCTTACCTGTACATTGAAGTCGGTGGTAAAATCAGTTTTGAAAGACCTCAGATTGGAGCCTACCTGGCTGCAGGTGGCGGACTGGAAGTAAAATTCTGGGTGATTACAGTAGGCATCTCTTTCGATGCTATTTTCTCCGTGGAGGCACCAAAACCATTCCTGATTTTCGCGGAAGTAAGAGTGTGCGGTAAGATCAAAATCGGATTTATCAAGATTAAAAAATGTATCACTGTTCGGATCAAATGGGAGAAAACCAAGCAAGTAGACAGAACACCAATTGCTCCACTGTTGGCTGAGAGAAAGAATGAGTTGGTAAAAGGTGTCAATATGCTAACAGGTGAGACTTTCGAACTACTCAACCTTGACAGTTCTTTTGCCTCCGGATTTTACAATCCTGATAGTGATTCAAGACTGGATAGTGTGGTATTGCCGCTCGATACTTATGTGGATATTAAGTTCACAAAAAGCTTATTACCGAATGCGGTAAGTAATCAAATAGGTGGTGTCAACGAAGCTCCGAAAAATTATTCCGATATCATTCCTCCTGAGAAAAGGGTGAAAGGCAAGGAAGTGAGACAGGTGAAACACAGATATTCTATTAAAAACATAGAACTGAAAGCATGGACTGGTAGCAGCTGGGTCGATTATCACCCTTATGAGGCGATTACGGAAGAAGACAACACAAACACGGATTTTTCAGGACTTAAGTTTGGCCAGTGGCAAAAATCCGGAGATGGTTACAATGCAGTAAGATTACTGGCCGATTCTCCGTTCTCCTACACTGAGCAGGGTGAACCTGGCTGGTTTATCCCTGAAGAAGTAGGCGTTACGCCATTGTCGCTATTCTGCGAAGGAAAGAAAAGGCAAACCGGATGTGCCGATTGGGTGCAGAAAACGCTGAATAGAAGGTATTATGGCAACAGACCGTTTAGCAGCAAAAAGGCTTATTTCAGATTGCTGGCGGACGAAGAAGAGTTCGCTTATGTGAGCGGGGCTTACAATACATTTGATTTCACCAGGTCTCTGGCATTTAACAACCACAATCAAATGGAGATTTTATTGCCGGAACCGTCTGTTGGCACTACCCTGAAAATCTCTACCAAAACCAGTGGTGTTTATGTGAAGTATTTCAGATCACTGAAAAATGACAGTAGTTTGTCCGTTCAGCATCAGTTAGTGGATCAGGAATTTGTACCTGCCAGTCAATTGAGTCAGGAAATATCATACGACAATGTCAATACGCCGATTACGAAGATTATCATCGAACCGGAATGTAATGACAATGGTGAAGTCGCTAAAATCGAGCGGCAGATTCAGCAGCTTTTCAATGATACCTATGCGGCTAATAACCTGGAACAGGGTCAGGAATTTACTTCCGAATATCCCGATGATATCGAAACCTATTTCGCTTTGATGGTTCAGCTGGAAGATATGAAACAGGGTGGTTATCAGTGTGTATGCAGACCTACTTCTACTTTGCTCACCAAACCAAAAGTGTACGCGCAGATTTACAATGAAGATGATAACGATGGTATCGACGAATACAGATTCCGGGTCTACAATGACGAAGCTGATTTGTTGCTCAGCAGTAGTACAAAATACTATTCAAAAGAAGCGGCAATCAATGAAATGAACCTGGCAGTGGATGCGGTCAAAAACAGGAATGAGAGCATTCATGTAAAGCGTACGAGAACTGGCAGATGGTATTATAACGTCATCGACACTACAGGAGAGACGATTGCGAGAAAAATTCAGTACTTCAAAACAGAATCTGAAATGAACAGAGAAATCGAAGGATTGAAGATGGCTGCCAGAAACAGTGAAGTCGTGGTGACTGAAGATAAAATTGTGGAGAGTAATTTAACAGTGATCGACAATACGGAGGTTCAGTGCCATACATTCTTACATGAGGTATGTTGGGAATCTGTGGAAGATTATGTCTTCAATCTCAATATTCCTGGGCAGGACGCAATTCAACAGGATTATCAGGATACAGTAGATGCTGTTTCCAAAAGGGTATCTCCAATCTGGCGACCAGATACCAAATATTATGTTCATTTCCAGTTGAAAGATGAGGTGGATGATGGTGAAAACGAGGGAGTTTACGATTATTACTATGGTTTCAGAACGGCAGGTCCTGTTGGACATTTTCACAATGCAGCCGGTGTTGATTACGGAGAGGAGCGAGATGCTGACGGAAACCTGGCCTTCCCCGACCGATATGACCTCACTTCTATCAGGAAGTATGTGGATTATCAGCGTTCATATCCGAATGCCGATGGTAACCTATTGAAATCCAAACCGCTGTTTTACAGCAGTGAAGATGGTAACAATGAAATCAGGCTGTTCTTTAGCAAACCTTATACCTATCACATGCTGAGCGACTGGCCGACATACAACGGACTGCCTGCGCTGGAAGGTGAAATGAAGATTGTGGTGAAAGACCCGATTGAAGATATCACGATTCCAAATCCGCCACCTGCGGATGTCATTACTGATGAAATTCCACAAACTGTGGAAAGCTGGACGGAAGACAATGAGGCATTGATGCCTGAATATCTGAGATTCTGGAACAACTTTGTAGAGGCTCAGGCCTCAAATCCTGATGTCAGCTGTCTGATTACGGGTGGGGAGCTGATCAGGCCGAAGAGTTATATCAGAACTATTAGGCTCAACCACCTGAAACCCGACAAATTGTATACGGCAATTGTCAATAATACTTTTGAAGGTGTGACAACTGAGGTGCACAACTTTGTATTCATAACATCACGCTACAAAGACTTCACCGAACAGGTAAATAGCTATCAGCTTTCTGATGGAAACGGAAATAGTAAAGACGCAATTTTTACCATTTCTGAAGCTCTCACGAGTCAGGAGATTACAACTGGTTTCAATATTGTTGCCGGAAATCCCGATAGCAATAGTGATGATTTGGCAGATCAGTACCCTGATTTGTTCGATAGAGTAACAGAAGGTGTTTTCGGAATTAAGCCCGTAGACCCGGCCATGTCGACAGAATTCAACTTGATAAAAGATGAAAATTCCGGTGATATCATTGGCCTTTTGGTCCGCAACCCCGAACCATTCAATGATCCTAAAATGCCTCTCAGTGAGGTGACGGGAACACTCAGCGTTTTAAATGGTAGCGGAAATCCGGATAATGCCTACAAAGTGTTGTTTTCCAACGACTATTCGCAGGCATTGATTATGCATCAAAGCAAGGTAATTACAGCTTCGGATCTGGACTTCAGGTTCCAATACAAAAAATGGAATGGAGACACCTATGTAATTGCAGATACAGTAACAATTGAAAATTTAACCATCACTTAGAAATTATGAGAATTACACATTCATTATGGACCAAACCAATGTTGTACAACAGATGGTTTGTCGAAAATCAACTTGAGCCATCCATTTGGTTATATGCGCTTTCCTATCTCTATGCCAGGGAAGTGGCGGACGAAGTAGTCCTTCATGCAGATGATCTGGGAATGGAGTACCTGGATGTGATACCTTACGATGAAGTGTATCCTACACTGAATCAGATTTCCGATGTCCACCAGAAATGGTGGGCAATGGGAAAGGTAGTCACACTTGAAAACGAACCGATTAAAAGTGTTCACATCGACGGAGATGTATTTCTGAGGAACCCGGAACTGATCAGAGAAAAGTTTGCTATGAAAGGTTTTGATATGGTTTGTCAAATGGTTGAAAGAGGCCATCTGTTTACGGGAGGCTATGAACCTCAGATGAAATACTTCGATCATGCCCTGCGTAATGTGGAGGTAAAAGGCTATGGCTGGTGTGATTATGCATTTAACTGTGGTGTGCTGGGATTCAGAAAGAAAAGCCTGAGAGACGAATTCATTAAAAACGTAAAAACGATGGTGGCTGAGAGTACCAAAGATCACGGCATCATGTTTTTAATGGATGGCAAATATGAGCCTAATATCATCATAGAGCAATACATGCTGGCAGGTCTTGCGGAGCTTACCAAGTCTAAAATACAGTATATCCTCGATCCTTTGGAGGTAGAGAAACAGCAATCACTTAATCAGGTGGCTAATGAATTGGGATATATCCACGCCTGGGGAAAAACCAAATACAAGGACCACATCGTGGAAATCGTCAAACGGATTGTGAAGAAGAAGTCTCCTGAAATCTACAGCAACATCGAATGGAAGTTTAAAAACATAGAAAAAGAAACTGTAACAATTTAACATCATGGCAACTATTTGTGTAAATACTTTTTTAACAGACAATGCAGAAAGCATTGCTTATCTAGACACCAAATTTGTATCACCAAATGAATACGTAGCAGTAGGTGGTTATGAGGGGAAGGCGATCGTTACTAAATTCAACAAAAACGGAACAGTGATCTGGAGCAATCAGTACACTGTTGCGGGGAGAAGCTTTAGCTTTTCCCGAGTTGAACTGGTGAATGGATCAGATTCGGTCATTGTTTATGCACCCTATCTGATAGCCGGAACCAGCGGTTCTCCCTCTGCGAGGATTAAATACCTGACGGTCAAAATCAACGGCAGTGGGGCTGTGCAGGCTACCAGAACCTTTAGCACGTCCAAGTCTCGAATAGCGAGAGGTATGACCAGGATCGGTAGTAGCAACGATTATTACATTGGTGGCTGGTATCACGAAACTGGTTCTACCGACGACATAGAGCTATATCGATTCAATCAAAACCTGAATTTGCAGAAGACCGTGAGGCTGAGAGCAGCGGGAGATGATCAGATCTCATGCATTGCTTCAGATAACAACGGCGTAATTATCGGTGGTCAGTCGGGTGCCCGAAGTTTCATGGCTAAGATTGATAGCCAGTTAAACAGCCATGATGGGATTGCGATTCCGGGAATTACGGAGATCAAGGCAATTTTACCTGTTAGCAGTACAGGCATACAAGCAGCACAAAGTGTAAATCCGCTGGCACTTGCACCACCCAGCGATCAGATTTATTTTGCAGGAGTGAGTAGTACCGAGTTGATTGTAGGTGTGATATCCGGTTTTCCTGTAAGTGCTTCCACAGTGCAGGTTCGGAAATTTGCCATTGCCAACAGATCTACTCCGATCGAACTGATAGAAGGGAACAATGCAATCTACTTGCTTCACAGGGGGCTAAATGCCAGTGAAACGATCGTCATTAAACTTTCACTCAGTCTACAGGAAATATGGCGAAAAAGAGTGGATGTGGGTGCAGGAAGCAGATTCTCCAAAGGGGAAACCAACGGCAATGAGTTATTGCTGGCAGGGCTTACCAGCAATATCGGTGGTCTGATTTCATTGTCTGATCTGGAACTGGATACCTGTAAAACAATCAACCTTGCTGCAGGATCATACACTAACGCAACATTGAATATTCTAGATCATTCGATGAGCGTGAACACGCTGAGTAACACCCAGGAAAATGATACGGTGGTGAGAAATTCTTTAGGTCTCAATACAGTCTTTCACTGCGGAGAGCCTATCGAAAAAGAACCGTTTACCCAGTCATCTCATGTTTATTTGCAAGCGGCCGGATCCGACGGCTCTGATGGCAGTGCCTCTGGTATACACCTGCGTTGGATATTTAAAAACCGATTGGGGGAGACGCACCTTCCGAAAGGAAATAGTGCCAGTGGAACGGCAAACTTCAATAAGTCCAATGATTTTGTGAAAATATTCAGGGCTCCTTATGAGAAATCAGCGGTGAGAGTCGATCTGAATAGCATTCCCAATGTGGTTGACAATAATAACAGACTGTGGGTTTACAACACCTCAGGGCGGACTTTTTATGTAAATTTTGCCAACCAGTTTGTTTACGATCAGGTGAGGCAATCAGTGAACCCATCCATCAACCCGGGTGCGTTTATCGCCCAGTATGGTGATAATATCATCGAAATAGAGAACAGAGATGAGTTTTTCTTTGGTGCAGAAGTAGAGGTGTCAGGTGCATCTGCGTCAAGCATTTTAAGGACAGAACTGCTTTCCACTGAAAACATCGATGATGTAGACAAGAATATTTCTGCCAGAAAAACCTTTAACGGTCTGCAAGTCAGAGATACTTATCAGGAAGCTGAAAACCTGAAAAGCATTCGCTTCAGAGCCAGCAATTGTACCGTATCAGCTGTATCCATTGATCTTTATTCTGAAATGGTGGAGGTTGCAAATGCCAACCAATCATGGACTGAACTGGGTCAGTTCGCTTTGACAACCAATAAAAGTGAAGCCTACACAGCATTGGAACCTTCTGCAGGAGTGGTCAATGGCCAATGGCCAAGATACAACGATAATGCTTTTGTGAATGTAGCCAACTACCAGGACAAATGGGATGGCGCTCAGGATGAAGGTGACAGAAATGTAAAACAGGTAATCGACAAGTATATCGAACTTAGTAATGTCAACGGCAATCCGACTGCATTGGAAACCATTACTTTTGAAAGTGACTCGGAAGATACCGAAACAGATTCTCTGGAAATTTCCAACCTGGAATTTCTGAGAATAGCTTCACTTGATTACCATCTGGCAAGAATGCTCGGACTTGGTTACCTGGACTTGTCGGGAGAAGCAAAATCCGGAAAATACTTTTACCTGGCGGAGTATGTCAGTGATGGTGACTTGGGTGATGGTTCCGGTGATAGGGTTACCGAGCACGCTTACCTGACATTGCCTACAGATGTGAACGATCAGAGATTGCCTATGTCGGTTGATCTGGATGAGCCATTTCTGGGTATCAAAACCAATGAAAGCAATGAGGAAGCGGTGGTATTGACAGATGAAAATGGCTATACGCAGGATGGAAAAACCCGCTATATCACGCTGTTTTCAGAAGCTCTTCCCGAATATGACGATCTCAGTTTTTATGCAACAATTCAGGAGTACAATATTTCGTCTGAAACCGTGCCGGTCTATGTGGGAATAGAGTATAAACTGGATTCAAATTCAGACTGGCGTAAACCGGAATTGCCTAATACTGCTGATTATCAGAATGCAGTTCCTGCTGGGCAGACACCACACAATGAGACGATCCCTTTGTCTATTCCTGATCCTGAGCAACCGCTTTTTGTTCATCGGGAAAAGGAAAATGGATTGCATATTTACAGTTCTTACGGTATCAACTGGTTTGGCAGGTCTGCGAGAAGTGCCGTGGAATGGGAAATAGCTACGCTTTTTCAGCGTACAGTCAACTTATTACCGCCTTCAAATGTCAATCCGTTGCTCATCAAAAAGGAAAGTCCACTGTTGCTGACATCCGCTGAAGAGCAGGCAATGTACAATGCAATCACAGCAGATGACAAGACCCTGGCCAGAATTACTTTCGATTATCACACGCTTCAGGATATGGTCACCTATAAGATTACTCCGGATGACATGGGTTCGTTTACAGACCCACTCAATCCTAATGCCATTTATCCGGACAGTGACGAGATTTTTGCTGATAAAGCGGAAGTCTATTTTAGGAGTGAGATTCCTAAAAATGTGAGGGGCAAAGCAAAAAGCATTGTAGATGATCCATCCAATGAAGTGTTGGCAATTATCCGCACGGAAAGCTATCACCTGGCAAGTACTGGTGAAGACATTGTGCCGATATTACCTGCCGGTGAGATGGCCAATTATACAGGAGGTGTTTTCATCCTGGAAGAGGAAGAATATGTCATTCACACGGTTTTGGCTTCAGCAATTCCAGGAGAAGGTCCTGTTTTCAAGGTTTATAAAAAGGAAATTTCCGATGCTATTCAGTCGTCAGCGATTCCAAACCCCGGAGCAGATTTGGAAACACCCCAAATCAATGCCGATGGCCTGTTCATGGCAGTAGAAAACATGTTGAATCCTGTTAGTTGGGGTACTCCCAATCCGGGAACTTTCAAAGTACAACTGGGAGATAACTGGCCTGTACACCGGGAAGTAATCACTCAGGAAGGCCCGGATGATGAACCAGAACAGGTGCTGGAAAAAACAAGGGGTATCTGGTCTGGAGCACTGGTAGAGGAACAACAGGAGGCTGTGGATGTAGACAGCTCCGGAAATGAGATATTGGGGTTTGCAGGTCTTTACAAGATTACTCTAAACGGTACAAGCCTCGATCATCACCCGCAATACAATGCTGCCGGAAATAGCAATTCAGTTGATTGGTTTGGAGGGATCGTTAGAATTCACAGAACTAATGACCCGAATGGCCCGAGAAAAGCGCTTCAGGTCGTGAAACTGGCACAGGTTGGTACGGCCAACGATCTGGAAATCTATGCTTATGATACTGCATTTGAAGATGTGGCCAATCCGCCAACGGATGTGGTGCAAACCGGAACCAATGTAGAAGTCAATTTTTATCCGGGTTATATCACCTATTTATATGCTGATACCAGCCTTGGACTGAATGAAGATAATACGCTTCCCGAGACTGGTGAAGGTGTGAAATATTCCGTATTTGGTCTGCGCTCAACTGATGATGATTCCAGTTTTGTTTCGAAAATCAGCGTACCTAAGATGATGTTTGCCGAAGAGGTCATTGAACCGAAGGTACCTGAGGAAGCCGAAGGAGCTTTGTATGCGACCAGACCAGACTCATTTGGCAAATCTTCCTACACGTTTACGAACCAGTTTGAACATGCCCCATATGGCATACTGTATTACAGACTTGATGAAAATACGGTACTCAATGCCTTGTACAAACCGGGGACAATAGCCACTATCAAAGCGGCATTAAAAGGTTTTGAAAACGATGAGTTTTTTGCCAATAGATGGACCAATCTTCTGGGATTTGATTACACATATGAAAGCAATGATCCGGTCAATACCGATGGAGAATTTGGTATTTATCCGCCAACTGTTGATGGTTATCAGTTTCCAAACCCGGATCGTGAAGACCTATTTGCTGCGGAAGAGACTCCCGGGTCGTTGAATCCCGGAGCAATTGCAGATAGAATCAAAACTGCCGTGCACGATGCTTTCGTGCCATTAACGCAGGTACCGGTTTTATATCAATACATCAGTGATGATTCAAGCTATGAGCCTGTAGACAGACCGCAGGTGATCAGAGATAGAAACGGCAGCCTCCTGAAACCTTCACATCCGGATTTTGACGTTGCTCCTATGGCCAAAATAGTCGGTGCGAATAAAGTGAAGTTTACCGATTTTGGTCTCGATGGTACTTCGGATAATGTGTATTTCTACAGCACTCGGGAAATGGGGAATTCGATGCAACTGGGAGATTTCAGCCCGATACTGGGACCGGTAAAACTTGTCAATACTAAAGCACCTACAGCACCGGAGTTAAAACGAGTGCTCTCGGTTACGGCTAATGAAAATCTTGGCATTTTACCTGGAATATCCTTCGAAATCAATGCTTATCCGGATGTGCAAAAGATTAGAAAAGTTAATCTGTACAGGACCATGAACGCAGAGGATACACTTTCTGTCAGATCGATGGACCTGGTGAAAACTGTGGATATCATCCCTGATCCTGCCAATCCTCAGAATTCATGGACAATCAAAGATGAGTTTGATGACTTAGGTTTTGTGCCTTACGGCGATCCGCTGTTTTACAGACTGACAGTTGCCAGAGAGGTGGAATTTGAAGATAAAAACGGTGACATAGTGCTGGATTATGCACCTTCGCAATCATCAAAGATTATTGTTAGTAATGTGATAGAAGGAACCAGCCCGGAAGCGCCTGTTTCTATCTATTCGGCGGATCCGGTTAATGCCAGTTTTGAGTTACACAATGTGGTATTAAGCTGGGACAAAGTTACTCACAATGGTAAGTACAATGTATTCAAATTGAACCGCCAGGGTAACTGGATCAAAATTCATGAACTGACTTCCAATGAAGAGCAGATTCTGTTACCACTTGCTGACACGAGTATCGATGATCCGGTATTACTGACGCAAGATGGTGAGGGAAACAAAATCTACCACCAATTTAAAGTAGATGTCGAAAACACTGCAGGTATGATGAATCTGAAAAGTAACATCATTGCTGTGCCCTCTGAATAACGAGCAATTATTTTGAGTAGCATCTTAGTGGTATCTCATAGCTGCTGCGATGCAATTGAAAACCGATTTTATTTTGAGTAGTTCATCAGTTTTTTTGAGTATTTGCTGATGATCAATCGCCGGTTGCCGTACTGACCAACGTGCAATCGGCGATTATTTTTTTCCTCAATGAAGGATGTAGCTTCGCAGTAGCATTCAATTCTATTTTTATAGAAAATTTTAGTGGAGGTTGCAGCTCCACTGTTTTATCACACGTTGTTTCTTACAGAAAGGTATTTAAAGGTATAATGAAATAAACCTCGTTCTGAAAGCCAGAACATAGACTTGATCTTTTTAAAGTTTAGACCAGTGTTAATCAATTATCCTATCTTTAGCAATCACTTAAAGCTAATGAAATACAATCAACTTGGAAAAACCGAACTGCAGGTAAGCGAGATTGCTTTCGGTTGCATGTCATTGGAGGCAGACCAAACTGTCGCAAGTCATTTGATCGATCAGGCCATCGATGGAGGAATTAATCTTTTTGATACGGCAGACCTTTATCAAAAAGGTGATAATGAAGAAATGGTGGGTACCGCACTGAAAGGAAAAAGAGACCGCTTAATACTCGCTACAAAAGTAGGGAATCAGTGGCGTACTGATGGAAGTGGCTGGGATTGGAATCCACGTAAAGCCTACATTTTGAAAGCGGTGGAAAGTAGCCTGAAAAGACTACAAACTGACTACATTGATTTGTATCAGTTGCATGGCGGAACGATTGATGATCCCATTGATGAGACAATAGAAGCTTTTGAGTTATTGAAATCTCAGGGTAAAATCAGAGCTTATGGTATTTCATCAATCCGTCCCAATGTAATCCAGGCATATATAAATAAGTCACAGATAGCCAGTAATATGACACAGTATAATCTGCTGGATAGAAGACCAGAAGAGAGCACCTTGTCTGCGTTGAAAGATGCTGAAATTGGGGTGTTGGTGAGAGGAGCACTTGCACAAGGTGTACTTGTCGGCAAGTCGAGAGATCGATACCTGGACTATGATGTTGAGACGGTCAACAGCGTTGTAAAGCTGGTCCACGAATTGTCAGTAAAATATGAGGTGTCTCCGGCTTGCATTGCCATGAAATTTGCATTGCATCATCAGGCAGTAACATCCATTGTAGCAGGAGTCAGAACAGAACAGCAACTAAGTCAGGTTTTGCAGGCAGGGAAGGCATCAGTCAATCTGGAGGCTGAAGATTTGGCAAAATTGGCCGCCAGCGTTGCTCCTAATTACTATCAAAATCATCGTTGAGGTAACGTGACTTGAGTGTTTTAGTGTCGAAGCAATCAGGATGAATAATAAGACGATCCATCTGAATATATAGCTGTCATAAATTTTTGAAAAAAATTAAAAACAATTAAATTTTACATAAGGTTAATATTCAATTGTCTAGCAAAACAATGCATTTTTAATTATATTACTTTTTTTTGACTTAGCAGGGGATTAGTGATAAGAGGAAAACTTGCGTAGTTCAGGTAGCAGTATTAAATGTCAAAATTATGAAGCACAATCTTGTTGATAGCAACGGTATAGATATAAGTGTAACTAACAGTCCACGTGAAGAAATAGGTTTATTCAAACAGCAGTTAACAACGCACAGACCAGCTTCTATGGCACTGTTAAGTTGGGATGTTTTTATGGATGGAATTCATGAAAGGATGTTTGATACCAAGCAAGAAAATGAGATCAAGCAAATTTTCTACTTTGCCAATAAATTCAATTGGCAAAATAATCTGAGAGCAATATTTTCTGAAAATGATTATGAAGCGATTGTTATCACCGATAGGTATCAAAAAATCATATGGGTAAACGATGGGTTTACTTCCATGACAGGTTATTCCAAGACTTTTGCAATCAATAAAACACCCAAGTTTCTACAGGGTGAGCATACTTCAGAAGAAACGAGAAAAAGAATCAAAACCAAAATCCAACGTGACAAGCCTTTTACGGATGTAATTGTCAATCACCGAAAAGACAAATCCATTTACAAGTGCGAGCTAAAGATTTTTCCATTGCATGGCGAAGAAACAACACATTATATGGCGCTGGAAAAGCAGGTAGTATAGTTTTTAAGCTCTTGTGAGACGATCTTCGAAAAAGAATTCGATTTTTCTAAATGATCAAATTTTGGTAAGCATCCGCTTTAGTGCCCTGTGCTTGTTTTATACATGGTTAGTTTGTTAGATATTTTCTGCAAATAGTCAGCATACCGCATTACGATTATCTTGTTCCCATAAATGGTGTTAGCATTTCAGACATATTTTTTATATTGTTTTTGATATTAGTAATCAACATCACAAAAGCATATTATATACAAGATGAAGCGAACAGTAGTTGAAGTTTTAAAACAAATGATTCCTGTCATTGTAGGAATTTTGGTCGCGCTTTTTATTAATAGCTGGAACGAACAGCGGAAAGATCAGAATTACATTGATGAGATTTCTAAATCTATTGTGACAGAATTGGAAGAGAGCAGAATAGACATTGTTGAAAATATCCCAAAGCAGAATCGGCTAATGGACAGCTTACGGTTTTATGCCAAAGATGAGAGCTTGTCACTGCTTGATATAGTACTCAAAACGGAGGGATTTCATTCACCCCAAATCAGAATTAATTCGTGGGAAGCAATTTCCAGAACGAAGATCGAATTAGTACCCTACGAGCAACTTAAAGCTTTAAGTAATATTGAAAACAGCAAGGAGCTATTAGAGGATAAAGAAAAATACCTGATGACCTTTGTTTACTCTAATATGCGAGAGAATTCATCGGATATCAAAGAAACGATCATATTTTTACTGCTTGATATCATCAGCACGGAGATGTCCATCAAAGAAAACATTGAAAACTTTAAGATGTAAGTGTTAAGTTGCTTGGATAGATGTTTCGATTGTTTTAGATGACAGTGAATCACAGAAATTTCAGCGCACTACTTACAGAAACCAATAATAATGAAACCTGAGAGTAATATGAGAATATTTATTTTCCTTTTACTTGTTTTGTTTGCTCGCTTTGAAACTCTGTCTCAGGTTCACAATACGTTGATCATTGAGGGGATTAGTGTGGGAAATATTCAGGTGGGGGAATCCATCGAAAATGTGATTAATCAGTATGGAGAGGGCCAGCGCATCAAATGGAATTCCTATTCATATGAAATGAAATACGCCAGCAAAGGGATTTCTTGTTGGTACCTACAATCTGATAGCTCAAAGTCGGTTTTTGCGATAATGGTTCATGATAATTTCGTAGGTAAAACATCAAAAGGATTGCAAATTTCCGATACATTGAAAGTAAGAGATGTCACAAAAGTCTATGGAAAAGGAGAATGGGATGGATATGACACTGATGAAAATGGTAAAGCCATCATTGACTGTAATTACTATGATATAGGACTTACTTTTACTGTTGATATCGGAGATGATATAGATAGAGAAGACAGCCGGGATCTGGATAAGTTTTATGCAAACAATAGCATCATTGAGGTATCAATCGAAGAAGGAGATGGTCCGGATGAGGATGAACCAGTAAAGTTTCTTTTGCGCAATTTGGAAGATTGCTTCATTTCTTTAGACACCCTTTTAACTGATTCTGCCAGAATAGAATTCAAAGAGTTTTCAAAGTCCGAATTAATTGGAAAAACTCATTTTGGTTTAGGTATTTGGATGCGAAACAACTGGGGCCTATGGACGGGATCGGAGCTGTCAAGATTTTTTAATCAATGTGGCATATATCACGCCGATGATATGTCAGGGATTATTTTAACTTCGTATCATAGAAGATTAAATGGGGTACCTATAAGGCTGAATAGACAAATTAAGTACTACCAGAATTATTGGAAAAAATCAGAAAAGGAAAAGAAGCGTATTCAAAGGCAAGACTTTAAAGAGTTCAAGGTAGGTGATTCAGTGGAGTTTAAATACCTATATGGGTTCATCAATCAGGAGCAGGAAGACCTTTATGATGAGGGATCATGCTACGCCAACGGAATAATCCTCGAAAAAAATAATAAACAACAAACACTGCTCATCGAGCTGACTGAGAGTTGTGGTTCAGGTGAAATACTGATCGAATATCAGGCGACTTATGACCAAAAGGTGGAGAAAATGAAAGTTGGGGATCAAAAGTGGCTGTATTATTCACTTTGGGAATAATAAGAGAGGTATCGTTATTCTGAGATTTTCAGCATATTTTATGATTAATGTGCCATAGTGTAGGTTCATTGAAACCAATCCATCCTAAGACAATGACAAATGTTAACTTTCTACTTGATATTTTTCTTTTCACGAATTCAAAAAAGGATTAAATTTTGTTTGACGATTAGTAATTAATGCAGCTCTTAGACAGCCAGTATTACTATCTGATTTTTTTCACTTTCATTGTTTAAAACCTACTGCAATGGCAAACTTTATTGAATTAGACGAACTAAATATTGCATCGGAGCATATCTGTTGTGCCTTTTCAGATAAAAAATGTGCAGATAGCTATCAGGCCAAAAAAGACTGGCTAAAAAAAGAGTTTGATAATGGATATGTCTTCAGACGGCTGGATGAAAGGGCCAAGGTTTTTATTGAGTATGGGCCTTCCGAAAATGCCTGGGTTCCGATTACAGCACCAAACTACCTGAATGTCAATTGCTTTTGGGTATCAGGCAAATACAAAAAGAACGGTTATGGCAAGGAGCTCATAAATTCTGCCATGGAAGATGCGAAAGCGCAGGGAAAAAACGGGCTGGTGACAGTTGTCGGGACTAAAAAATTCCATTTTATGAGTGATACTAAATGGTTGCTGAGGCAAGGATTTGAAGAGGTAGAAAGAACTTCGAGTGGATTTAGTTTACTGGTAAAGAAGCTCACAGCAAGTGCTGATAACCCAACGTTCAACGAATCAGTAAAAAGTGGCCAATGTGCTGATAAGGAAGGGATCGTCGTCTATTATTCAAACAGGTGTCCATTTGCAGAATTCCATGCCCGGGAATCATTGGTGGAAACAGCTAAAAACAGAAATATACCCCTGAAGATCATCAAACTCAAGACAATGGAGGAGGCACAAAACGCACCAAGTCCCGCTACTATTTTCAGTCTGTTTTTAAATGGAAAATTTATGACGACAGACTTAAGTGTATGCATGGATAGCCGCTATGATAAAGTAACGAGTAAATTAACTTAAGTAATTAGACCGGAACTTCTGAACGGAATAATTACTACCTTTCATGAAAAGAGCAGCCAATATTGAATAAATGATTTATGCAAAATATTAAATTGAAACAATGGAAATCTTGATAATTACCGGGCCACCTTACAGTGGAAAAGGCACACAATGTGAATTCTTGAAAAAGACGCTAAATTTTGAACACATATCAACCGGAGACAGATGCAGACTTGAAAAAGAGAATGGCACGGATCTCGGAAAGATTATGTCTCAGTATGAAGAAAAAGGCGATCTGGTTCCTGATGAAATTATGAAGGAGCTTTTCAATAGAATTCTCGATGAGAATCAGGCAAATAAGGGGATCATTCTAGATGGTTATCCTCGAACAGTTGCACAGGTAGATGATTTGTTTGAACTGGTGGCATCCAAAAAGATGGCAATAGGCAAGGTACTCAATATTGAAGTACCTAAGTCAGAGTTGTTGGCAAGGGCAGAAGACAGGGCTAAAAATTCCGATAGAAAGGATGACCAGGATCCCGAAACTCATATAAAAAGAATTGATGTTTTTGAGCATTCTACAAAACCGGCGATTGCGTATATGAAGTCAAAACTGGATGTTATCACCTTTGACGGGCTTGGTACTGTAAAGGAAATAACTGATCGTATCAACGCCAGTTTATAAAGCTACTACGCCATTTGGATCTCGAGTTCTTTCTCTTCCGATATGATAGAGCCACGTTTTTAAACTTTTTATCAGAACATTATTTTTCTGTGAGAAACTGTAACTTCAATTGAACTGAATGTGCTAATGATTAGCACTGATTAATTAAAAAATTGATGAAATACGCATATACAATTATTTACGTAAAGGACGTCCAACAAACCCTTGAGTTTTATCAAAAAGCATTTGGGTTTGAGCAAAAATTCATAACTCCTGAAAATGATTACGGCGAATTGATTTCGGGAGAAACGACTATTGCCTTTGCCTCTATAGGGTTGGGGAATGCAAACTTAAAGAGAGGCTTTACAGGATCAAACAGTGAAGAAAAACCATTTGGTGTGG
>JBCBHL010000051.1:0-27163 GCA_038525605.1 Bacteroidota bacterium | reverse complement strand
TTCATTGAGATAGATGAAAATGGAAAATCTTATACGGTTGATGTTAATTGTGATGCTTTGAACGAAAAAGGTGATGTGTATTTCAATGAATACTGTAACCATGTCTTTGGAACAATTGGATTCAAATCAGAAAAAGAACTTTCTGTTATAGAGAATGGTTTAAGAAAGCTAATTTCTGAATACGTATCTGATTTCAAATTTGATAAATCATCAGGCCCAACTTATAATTCAGACTTTGAAAAAGTCAAGGAGAAGATTCCACACTTAAGGGGTTTTAGTTTCTATGCTGCTATTAAACCTTTGGGCAGGCAAACCTGGTATTCAAATAATACTAAATCTAAGATATTATTAACTGTTTTATCAGATATAACTAAAACCATACCAGTGGAGCTATGTGTCTTTCCTGCGGATTTTAGAAAAGTTGAAAACATAGAAGGAGGCTCTGATTCTGAAGAGTATTGCGTTATACTATCGAATGGAAAGTCAGAAAAAGTGGTATATAAACAAAGAAGAAAGTCTTGGCTTAAATTTGAAAGATAAGAGATAAATGATAACGACAGAAGTCTCTACCTACGTCATGTTGTCCAACAGATGGAATAACTCCTCTTTTCTGCGGGAAGATACAGGCAGTGAGCTTCCGTCACTCATGATGACAAATCCTCCGTCTTTTTTCACGTATCGATCCAGGTGCTCCAGATTGATTAGGTGAGATTGGTGGATTCTAAAAAAACGGTGGTCCTGAAGAATTCTTTCATAGTCCTTTAGCGTATTGGACACCATAATTGGTGGTTTATCGATGATATTGAAAACAGTGTAATTCCTGTTGGCCTCACACCTGATGATGTTTGCAATTCGAATGACATTGATTGCATCAGTGGTTTTTAAGATGATATTCTGTACAGGCTTCTTTTCAGGTAAACTTTGAGATAATAGATTTTCCAATTGTACCTGCTGGTTTTCAAGAGCGAGCATGTCCTTCGCCTTTTGAATGGCCTTTTCAAGTAATTCGGGATCGATGGGTTTGAGCAGGTAACTAACGGCATTGATTTCAAACGCTTTAATGGCATATTGATCGTATGCAGTAATGAATATGATTTTACTCTTGATTTCAGGTATCTGTCGGATCAAATCGAACCCGCTACCATCACCCATTTGTACATCCAGTAAAATAATATCTGGCTGAATGGAGCTCAGTAGTTCCAATCCTGATTTGACACTGTCAGCTTCTCCGGCGATTTCGACTCCTGCTATATGATAACGAATGATGCCTTTGATGGTCTTGCGTACATTCTTTTCGTCATCGATCACTACCAGCGTATTTTGTGCATTTTCTTTCATAGCTGTTATTTTTAACAATCAATAGGAATGGATATTCTGACCAATGTGCCTGCTACCCGATGCTCATCAAACATTTCCCTGATTTCCAATTGATAATCCTTATTGAACAAAACTTCCAATCTTTCTTTGGTGATATCAATGCCAAGAGACTTCTTTTTGGATGAATCCTTGCTTTTCGCAGGAGGCTTTGGTGCATTGAGTCCAATGCCATTGTCTTTGATCAAAATAGTCAGGGAATGAGAATCGCTGCTGAGTTCTATTCTGATTTTCCCACTACCCTCAAGAGGCAGAATCCCATGTTCGATTGCATTTTCCACAAATGGCTGGGTAAGCATCGGCGGCAACATGATTGTATTCACAGAAACATTGTTATCAACCTGAAATTGATACTCAAATTTATTTTCGAACCTGAGTTGCTGAAGCTCGAGGTATAATTGGAGAACCTTAATTTCTTCGGATACTGAAATCCACTTTTCTCTGGATTGTTCCAGTATCAGTCTTACCAGATTGGAGAATTTAGACAAGTATTTGCTGGCTACCATTGGATTCTCCTGATATAAGAATCCCTGGATCGCTGTGAGTGAGTTGAATAGAAAATGCGGGTTAATCTGAGCCAGTAACACCTCCGTTTTGAGCAGACTTGCTTTTTTCTCCAGAGCAGCCTGCTTTTTCAAATTGGCATACTTTCTATTGATGAGTACGTAAGCGATGCTGATAATCGCTATAGCGACTAATAGGGTAAACCAGACTTTTTTCCAGAGTGGTTTTTCAATTGTAAAAGTAATTTTTGCGCTATCCGGATTCCATTCAATACCGTTATTGCTGCTGCTTACCTCGAAATTGTATTTGCCTGGAGAAAGCGACGAAAGTTCAATGGACTTATTTCGTGTATAACGCCAGCTTTCATTTGCCGATAGCCGATATCTGTATTGCAAATCTTGATGGTTGGCATAAGAGAGTCCTACGAAATCTATTTGAAAATTATTTTGGTTGTAATCAAAGTACCTTTCAGAAACTACAGATCTCCCTGAAGCCTTAAACTCCTTTATGTACACAGGCGCAAATTGCTCATATTGTTTCAATGATTCGGTTTCTGACTTATCAAAAAATATGAGGCCGTCGTTGCTGGCGAGCCATACTGTATCCCCAATCACAGCAATGTTTCGGATATTGCTGTTTGACATGCCATTTTCCCTAGGAATGAGCGTATAATGATCAGGTTGTTCTTCGTTATACCTGATAATGCCAACATCTGTTGCCATCCAGATAAGACCAGATTCATCTCTGTATAATTTGTTGCATTTTTTGATGCCAAGCTCTACGCTCAAGGCTAAAGGAAAGGACTTTTCGTTTTGCAACACCTGAATTCCATTTTGTTGGCTGGCTATCCAAATGGACCCATCATCAAATTGCAGGAAGTCATTAACGCGAAGGTGATCCAGTTCTTTCTTGGAAATTAAATGATTTTTGCCATTGTCGGTGAGCTGATAAATAGCTTCGTTGTTTGCTGATAAGACATTCCCGTTTTGCAGGTCGTAGATTTTTTCTACTCTTCCAAACTGCCTTAGGTGTTTCCCGATGAACGACCTGTTAGTTGGGTAATCTGCTGATGGTTTTTTTAAGAATTGAATCAATGAATCGACATCAAATACATGCATCCCGGAAGGGCCGTTCCCCCAGAGGTGATTTTTAGAATCGATGAAAATTGATTTAAAGCTCAATATCGGTTGATGGTAAATCTTTTGATCGATATCGATATATTTGAATCCATTCGAACAGGTGATGAAAATCCCTCCATCTGTTGTTTCAGCTATATCATTGATGTTAAATGTGTTTCTGGTAGATGGATCAGCCAAATCGAAGGTTTTAATTTGTCCATGATTGATCAAACTTAATTGTCCATCAGCATAGCCAACTATGAGTGATCTGCCTTTTCCTTTTTTGATACATTGAACATTTTTCAGATTGTCGAAGTTAGGTTGTCTGAATCGCGAGAGTTCATAGGTAGGTTTGTAAAAAACACCATTACCCATACTGCTAAACCAGAGATTTCCTTCAAAATCCTTACTGACTGAACTAATGGAAATACCCCAAAGGTAGTGCGCTTTTTGGACGAATGTCTTTCCTTTTAACTCAAATGAAAACACGCCGTTTTTGGTGGCTATCCAATATAAATTGTCAATAAAAAATACTCCTAAGATGTTGGCCACAGGAGGATTTGATTCTGCTACGATTTCTTTCTTCGCTATATTTCTGACAGAGATGTAATTGTCAGCGGCCAAAAAGATTAACTCGTCATCAATCAGGAGGGAGGCGTTATGTCTGATATTCAATTTCCAGTTCCACTGATGGTCTTCACTGGTTTTATTAAATGCAGCATCCAGTTGGATGAGCCCCTGGTCGTTACCATTAATCAGGTAGGTAAATGGGGCTTTATAATGTAAGTTAAATGAATAGCCTTTCCGGCCATAAGATGTCACTTCATTGTTTTTGCCATACTTTTTGATCGTTCCATCCACACAGAGAATGATGATTTCTCCAAGCTCATTTTCGTATATATCAATCAAATAGTCGTCAAAGGTGAGATCAGCTAAAGCAGGAGTGTTATCCGGATTGTAGATTTTATTGTCGTACCAGAAGGAGGGAATGCCATTGAATGTCAGGAACCAGATTCTACCCTGAGAGTCTTCAAAAATGGAAAGAACTTCATTGTCGGTGAGACCATCACTTTTATTGAAATTTTCAAAATCATAACCATCAAACCGACTGGCACCATTATCAGAAGCAAACCAAGTAAAGCCTTTGGAATCCTGTAAACTTTGATAGATGATTTCGGATGGCAAGCCACTTTTAAGGTCATAGTTTTGATAGATCAGGTCCTGCGCAATAGCTGTCAGTGGCAAAATATTTAATGCGAAATAAACAATTGCGATGACTTTTCCTAAAGTGGTCGAGCATAGTGACATCCTGTACAAAAGTGCTGACGAAACTTGTAATTTCCAAGTGTCAGATTTCACCGAAAGGTAAGTCGGGTATTGTCAGTTATGCTTTCGAGATGGTGACGACCTTCCTGTCAGCGCTATCACTCATCAGGCATTCGACGAAGTAAGAGGCAACAGTTTTTCTGCTGATGAGCATTGTAGGTTTTGGCTGGTTGTTGAAGCTTTCTCTCACGTTATGGATTTTTGCATTCGTTAGACCCACTGGCCTCACGATGGTGTAATTCAATCCGCTGCTTTTCAAAATTTCTTCTTGTTTTTGATGGTCTTTGTAGGCTACTCCAATATTACTATTGTCAATCATCCACCTAAACCAGACGGGGATATCCTTTTTAGATTCAGCCACTCCCCATGCAGAACAGACGGTAATTTTTTGAATATCATTGGTCTTGACAACTTCGATTAATTGATGCATCGTATCCGACAACAGGGTCGGTGGAGTTCTAAGTTTGGACCAGGGAAAATCGGATTTTCGTGAAATATTCAGGATGCTGACTACTTGACTGCATCCATTGCTGGCACGCATCAGGTCTGATTTGTTGGCGACATCTCCCTGGTAAATTTCCAAGCCATTGGCAGGTGTTACTTTAGACGAATCTCTTACCAAACAATTAACCTGAAGTCCCTTTTCAAGACATTGCGCGAGTATGTGTTTCCCGGTTCTGCCAGTCGCTCCCAGTAGAAGAATTTTCATGTATTGTAGTTTACGTCATAAATGAAAAATGATGAGCCAGGTTAGTTCAACCCGTTACTTTACAGCCATTTTTCATCGTTTAAATCTGCTTCATATTGATCGGTGCCTTTAAAGCCCAGATGCTTAAGCTTTTCGAGATATTGACTATAATCAAATTCAGGATCGTTCCACCCTTCCAAATCCCAGATCCCTTCAATTACCGAGGCAAGCCATCTCGGTGGTGGATCGTGTTTCAGATAATAATTAATCCGCTCATTTTCGGTGGTTAAATGCTCTTCAAACCAGGTATAAAACACTTCCACAAAGCTTTCACCGTCACCCATTCGCCAGCCAATGCTGTAAGGATGTGAGTCGGGTCGAAATACCCAATGTGGTGGTACTTCACCCAATTCTGACAGGTACCTGTTGATTTCTTTTCTGATATAAGATCGTTCGTTCATACGATTGTGAATTTTGTTGATCAATGTGTGATTTTATAGATCACCGGGTTAAATGCTTTCGAGGCTACTACTACCTGATCTCCAACTTCGATCGTTTCTATTTCTTCTTTCCTTGCTATGACTTTTACGATTTCATTTTGAATCAGCACCGACACGATGTAAACGACCTCTTCCCGTTCTATTTTCAGAACTTCCCCTTTAAATTTGAACTTCCCACTGATGTTTTGATCAATAAAAACCTCCGACGGTGTTCCTTCTTTCTTCAATTGACCTTTTTCCAATACAAATACCTTATTGGAAAGCTTATTAATCTCACCGATATCATGACTGATTAACCCCGTTGTTAATTCAAATTCCTGATGCGCTTTCAGCAGGTATTCCTGTAGTTTGAGCCGGGTTTTCAGATCCAATGCCGAAAGTGGTTCGTCCAGCAGCAATATTTCCGGTTGTTGTGCCAAAGCCCTTGCCAGCGCAACACGCTGCTTTTGGCCTCCTGATAGCTTTTCGGGTTTAGTGTTTTTAAAATGATCAAGTTCCATCATGTCAATCAGTTGATCGACTAACAGCTGGTTTTGCTTGTCTTTTAGGGCAAATTGCAGGTTTTCTGCAACGGTCAGGTGAGGAAACAATGCATAATCCTGGAAGACAAAGCCAATGTTTCTTAACTGTGGTTTAAGGTTGATGCCATTAGAAGAATCGAACCAGGTTTTGTCGAAAACGGAGATTTTTCCCTTGTCAGGGTTCATGAGACCTGCAAGCATCCGAAGGGTTGATGTTTTTCCAGCACCCGAATCACCATATAGGGTCACAAACTGTCCTTTCTGAATGCTAAGGTGCAGTTGCAAATTCATTACACCCTCAGCACCGTCCAGTTTTTTTTCTATTTGTATTGAAATCATCTGAGGAAGCGTTTGATATAGCCACCATTGATCAGGTAAACCGATAGCAGGATCGCGAAGGTGATTATGAATAGTACAATGGAGTAAAAGTTAGCCGCCGAATAGTTGAGTGCTTCTACCTGATCGTAGATAGCAATCGAGGCAACTTTGGTTTTTCCGGGAATGCTACCGCCGATCATCAGCACCACTCCAAACTCGCCAACAGTATGGGCAAAAGCCAATACGATTCCTGTTAGCAGGGCCGGTTTGATATTGGGAAGCTGTATTTTGATCAGTGTTGCTGTTTTAGATTTTCCCATCACAAAAGCAGCTTCTTTGATGGAATTCGGTAGTGTGGCAAGCCCTGATTGAATGGGATGCACCATGAAGGGTAGGCTGTAAATGACGGAGGCAATGACCAAACCGCCAAATGAGAATACCAGCCGGATGCCGAGCCAATCGTTTAGCCAGCTGCCGAATACATTATTGGGACTAAAAGCAATCAGAAAGTAAAAGCCTAAAACCGTTGGAGGGAGTACCAAAGGCATGCTTACCAGTGTTTCAATAATTGGTTTCAGCCTGGATTTGGATGTCGCCAGCCAGTTGGCTAATGGAATGGCAAGCAACAATAAAATAACTGTTGTTACCAATGCCAGTTGGAAGGTCAATATCAGTGGTTGCCAGTCCATCAGTCAGAAAGCATTATATCATTAATTTTCACCATTGCTACTATGTCGGATTTCGATTGTAATTTAAGCGCTTCTACTTTCGCTGTGGTAATGACAGCTACCATTTGATGTTGACCAAGCTGTAAGGTAAGCTCACTGAGTAATGAACCTTTTTCAATATGTGAGATCCTGGCTGAGATTTGATTTTCGATACTGACATTTGGGGAATGATCAGAGCTAATCATGACTTCCGTTTCTTTGAATAAGGCTGTTGTTTCCTTTCCGATTTTCAGATAAGTTGCAGATTCCGGTGTGTCGATGACAATAGATTTCAACTCAATCCCGCTTTCGATTGCTACAGTAGCGATGGACATTTTTCCACTGACTTCAATTGATTTGATTTGCCCTTTTAATCTATTCACCTGAGTTCGATTTTAAAATGTACGTTTAGAAGATCTACATGCAGTCTTTGAAAATTTCGCTGGGGCAGCCCCGCTGTCTGAGACTAATCTCCGATTGGTTAACAGGGTGGCCTGGCCATTCGAAATTTTCTGCGCCGCGTCGGCTAGCTTTTTTGTCGGCCGCCGACGCAGTTCCTTTTTTAGCACAGCGACGGCTGACCGTTGAAAAAAGGAAGAGCCTGTCCCGGTGGGGAACCACAGGCTTGAAGACAAAAGAATGTAAATCAGTTATTTGATTGAATTAAGAGTAATAAGTATGTAAAAATTTATTTATCGAATTTACGTTATTCATTTATCGAATATCCGTAATTCATAAGATTTTTTTTGGCTTCAGGGGAAAAGATATAATCGTAAAAATCCCTTGCTGCAGTATTTTGCGATTCTCCTCGATCGATTAGTAGTATTCCTTGTTCAATGGGTTGATAGCTGGCAGAGTCGAGTTCAACCCATTTACCCTTATCCCGTAATGCAGGCGAAAGGACAATCGATTTGGCGGTGAAGCCAACATCGGCCGATTGAGAAATGATAAATTGATTGATCTGAGATACGCTTTCACCAAATACGAGCTTGTCTTTCAGCAGGTCAAATTGCTGATGATATTTCAAAGCTTCCAATGCTGCCTTTCCATAAGGGGCTGTTTCGGGGTTTGCGATGGCGATGTAGTTGATTTGATCGCTGGTCATTGAGTTGATGGAAAAGTCATCTGTGATTTTATTCGTCCAAAGGACCAATTTGCCATAAGCATAGGTTTTTGGAGGAATATTAGCAAGGCCATTTTGATAAAGCAGTTCTGGGTATTTCATGTCTGCGGAAATGAATACATCATAGGGGGCACCTTCCTTGATTTGAGCGGTTAATTTTCCCGAGGAGCTGATGATCAGCTGGCAGCTGATGTTGTGTTGTTTCTCAAACTGCTCTTTAATTTCATTGATGGCATACTGGAGGTTAGCTGCACAGGCAATGGTTAGATCAGTTTTTTGGTGTGAGTTTGCGCATCCGAAAAGAAAGCATAGAAGTAGTCCTTTAAATAGCAGGTGCAATTTCATTGAGAGTATAGAAAGTATTTTCTTCTCAATTTAATAAAGATGATTGATTTAGTGTGAGGATGTGAATTGGAGACCTGCGGATTTTGCCTTTGGCAAAATCCGCAGGTCGATCTGTTAAGCTTTTACTTTTCCCGCTGATAGTAAGAAACGATACTGGCTTTGGCAATCGTATTACTCCACAAATAGTATCCGGCAATGGCAGGGTTTGTATTTTCGTCGATACCAAGTTTATCTGTTTTGAGGGCATAAACGGTAATGATGTACTGATGAATACCGTGACCTTCAGGTGGGCATGGTCCACCATATCCTTTAGCGCCATAATTAGTAAGACTCTGAATGGCCCCTTTAGGCATTAAGTTTGCTTCCGGATTACCGGCATTGGCTTTCAGCTCGCTGATGTTGGCAGGAATATCAAACACTACCCAATGCCACCAGCCACTGCCAGTAGGCGCATCAGGATCATACATGGTGACTGCAAAGCTCTTGGTGCCTTCAGGAGCATTGGCCCATGACAATTGTGGAGATTCATTTTTGCCAACACATCCAAAACCATTGAATTCCTGCGTGATAGTAGCATTACCTCCCAGGTTTTTGCTGATGAGGGTAAAAGTATTTTGACTAAAGGCGACACCTGTCACTAATGCAAGCAGCGCTATTACTAAAATTGATTTTCTCATGACTTATCTGTTTTGATTACAAGTACAAAACTAGATGCACTGGCGCAGAAAGCTATGTTTCAAATCGTTCAGAAAGTATTGCTAAAAGCTCAATTTGCCTGGAACTGCTTGGGTGTCTTCCCGAATTTGTATTTGAAGGCCTGAATGAAGTTTGAGAGTGTTTCGTATCCAGCTACCTCAAATACTTCTGTGGGCCTTTTAGACTTTTCTTTAAGCAGGAATGCTGCATGATCCAGTCTTTTTTCCTGAAACCATTTGCTGGGTGATTCGCCAAACTGCTTTTCAAATTCTCTTTTAAAAGTAGAAACACTCATATTGGCGAGAAATGCCAGTTCTTTCAGCGTTAGTTTATTGAGTTTATTGTTTTCGACAACCCTCAGAAAATTTCTAATCTGTTGATCAGGACTGGAAGTAAGTGCGTAGAGAAAGTCAACACCCTTCAGTTCTACCAGGTACAGCATGAGTTCTGTGAACTTAGCCTTGAGAATTTTCTTTTGTATTGACGGGTTTAATTTTTCAATGTTGATCAGGCTTTCCACATAAGTGGTAAGAAAATCATCATATTTTACCGAAAAAACTGATTCCTCTGTTGGTTGATGTTCGGAAGAAATGTTTTGGTTGCGGATAAATTCATTGACTAATTCATCGTTGAAGAATAATAATATGCTTCTGTAATGATTATTTTCTGATGAAAGCTTTTCAGTCATCAGACAGTTGCCCGATTTCATAATGAGGAAATTAGAGCTTTGGATAGAGATGGATGCCCTGTCAGTAATCACTTCTTTATGGCCGTCCAGTAAAAAGCTGATGGTATTTTGTGACAGACTTACTTTCTGCTTCGAACACTCCCTACTCGTTTCATAATCAAAAACCTGGATGGCAAATGAATCGTCGAGTGCAAGATCGTTCGGGAGCGTGTAGATTTCCATTGGTCAGGAGTTTATTTTTCGATCACAGGATAAGCTTTTAAACTTTCAGTCAATGAGTCATATTTTAGTTTCTCATCCTTGATGACATTAATATCCGGGAGCTCATTTTTTTGGTAGTTTGCGATCATTGGAAGCGTTACCATTAGCTTAATCATTGAGTAGTAGTCATCGGTCAATTGCTTGCTTTCATTCAATTTCACCACTGCAGAATCATGTTGTGCAATTGATTTTTTATAGTCAGCCTTCAGGTCTTCAACGATCAGGTCTATTTTCTTTCTTAAAGTGGAATCATTGATTTGCTCAATGTAAATACGAGCACTTCTCCAGTAATCGTCATTGTTACTAATGAATTCTCTATACTCTTCCAGGTTTTCTCTTTCGTTCGACTTGAGTCTCTCTACTTTTTCTGATAGATCATCGAGAGATTGGTTTTTTTCCTTCGCTTCATTAAATAAGCGATCAACTAAATTGCCAGAACGTTTGGAGTAGGAGCTAAGTCTGATATCTGAATATTCATCATCTAATGTTTCAGGAGTTGCCTCTTCAGAAATGGGTTGATCACTATTTCTGATAGGTGTATTACAGGCAGACAAAGTCAGAAGGACCAACAAAACGAAAGAAGTGCATTTCATACAAAGCGATTATTTTTCAAATCAATATAAACAAAAAGACTCTGCTAAAGTATTCATTGAAGATCATTATTAATATGATATTGAAGATGTCTTAAAGGTTTACCTAACATTGGAAGGTTCATAATTCATAATTTTTATAAAAACTATGAAAAGACCTTGAAGTTCAATAACTCGTATTGATTATAATCTTTGCCTGTAGCAGAGTCTTTTTATCGTTTACTTTCTATGTTTTAGTTCTGAGTGCTCAGTGCCCTTCCAGGCGTATAAGGCGCCCCAGCCTGTTTCAACTGTCTTTCCAGTGTGACCACTTTTTCTTTGTACAATTGCTCAACCTGCTTTTTGATGATATTAAACTCCTCTTTAGCAATTTTGTAATTCTCCAAATGCGTGGAGGTAGGAGCTGCCGTCGAATATTTCTGCTCGTATCCGATACTACCGATTCTGCTGGCCGGAGTAGCTGGTTGACCAATGTCTAACCTTCTTTTCACCGGATCTCCATAAAGTGCTTGACTGATGTCTCTCATCTCACCTTCGATCGCCAGAATAGTCGCGCCAAATCCTCCCAGTGGTTGCTCTGCCTGCTTAATAGCTTGTTTGATATGCCTCATTTTATTGCTGATTTCTGATAACATTCTTTGTGTGATTTGCAATTCTGAAGCCAAAGCTGCTACATCTCTCTGGAATTTCGTTTTGGAATCTCTGTCTGCTGCTGGCATAACCGTGTTGTTCAGTGCTTTTACCTCAAAAGAGACAGGACTCGTCAATGAAGTCACTTCTCCGTTTCTATACATGCCCATTTCCACAGTATAAGTGCCTGGATTAACCAAGGTACCTTCCGGCTGACCAGCAAAAGGGTTATAGAAGGCCGGTCTTGCAAAACTAATTGGCGACTGTGGAGTGTATCTTAGGTTCCACTTGAATCTTTGTAAACCTTTTGAAGGCTTCTTGAATTCTTTTTTAACAACTTTCCCATCGCTGTCTTTAATAGTGAATAGCAGTTGAGGTGCTTCTTCCTCAATTTCTGCTTTCAGCGCTTCATAGCTCGGGTATGGGGCATCTTTACCACTTTTAACAGCTGCTTTCTCTTTTTTCTGACGCTGGTCTTTCAGAGATTTAAAACTGTCATTGTAGTAGTAAGTAATCATTGCTTCCGGGCCGAGATTTTCTGCCGAGTAGAAATTATCTCCCTGAAATGCTTTGCCCGGTAGTCCCAGTGGTGTGCTCTTCTCCCATGCAAGTGCAGTTCTGATTGGATAGATGATAACATCTTCCGAAGGCTCTGCATTTTCGATGTTTCTTAACGGGGAATAATCATCCATCACATAGAATCCTCTTCCGAAAGTAGCGAGTACTAAATCATTTTCTCTGGTTTGAATGGCGATGTCTCTCACGGCAATTGTGGGAAGACCTGCTCCTAATTTCTTCCATCGCTGACCTCCATTGGGAGAGAAGAATACCCCAAACTCAGTACCACAGAATATCAGGTTTTTGTCTAAATGATCCTCTTCAATAGCATAAACACTTCCTCGATCAGGTAAGTTATTGCTAATTTTTGTCCACGTTCTTCCTTTGTCTGAAGACTTAAATAGATAGGGTTTGAAATCTCCGTACTTGTGGTGATTAAATGCTGCATAAACTACATTTTCATCATGTTGTGATAAATAGATATTATTCACATATGTTCTGGAAGGAACACCAGGGATATTATCCACTTTTCTCCATGAATCACCTCCGTTCTCAGAGAAGTGAATCAGACCATCATCAGTGCCGATTGCAATAAAATTCTGATCTATTGGCGACTCTGAAAGTGCAACAATCGTTCCATAAGGGGACGTAGATCCATTTTTGGCTACTGCATCAATACTCACTATCCTATCGTATACTTTCAGGGTATTCCGATCGAGTTGCCTGGATAAATCATCGCTGATTACTTTCCAGCTATTGCCATAATCATCAGAACGGAATACTTTGTTGGCGGCAAAGTACAACCGGCCCTTTACATGCTTACTGACTGCCAATGGTGCATCCCAATTCCATCGGTAGTTATTTTCACCTTTACCTGGTTTGGGCTGAATACCAACTTCTTCTCCACTCATTTTGTCATATCTGACTAAAACGCCGTATTGAGACTGAGCATAAACGATGTTAGGATTTTCGGGATCTACCTGTGATTCAAATCCATCTCCACCATGGGTGATGATCCAGTCCTGATTGGTAATACCGTGGTCTGTTACAACTCTTGAAGGACCTCCCAGACTGAAGTTATCCTGCGTACCTCCGTAGATATTGTAAAATGGCGCGTCATTATCTAATGCAACCTTATAAAACTGCGTGATAGGCAGATTTTCTTTGAAGTCCCAGGTTTTGCCCACATCGAAGGTTTCATAAATACCGCCATCACAGCCTACCAGCAGGTGGTTGTTATTATTTGGGTCAATCCAGATGCAGTGGTTGTCAACGTGCTTCGTGTCTTCTCCCACATTTTTGAATGTTTTTCCACCGTCTCTGGTGACTTTCATCCAGGTATCCATTGAGTAGACAATGTTTTCGTCAACAGGGTCGGCGATGATCTCCTGATAGTAATTTCCACTGGTAGAATGGCCGCTTCTCTTTTCCCAGCTGGCACCTCGGTTAGTAGACCTGTAAAAGCCTCCTTTTCTGTTGGCAGCCTCCACGATGGCATAAATGATCTCCGGGTTGGCTGGTGATATCGCTAGCCCGATCCTGCCCAGTTCCACACCTGGCAATCCTTTATTGATCTTTTTCCAGGTTTTTCCACCGTCCGTACTTTTATGAATGCCGGAACCAGGTCCGCCACTGACGTACGTAAATACATGTCTCCTTCTCTGATGAGTTGTGGCGTATATTACATCCGGATTTCTTGGATCCATTACAAGATCACTGACACCGGTATGTTCATCAACAGTTAAGACTGCATTCCAGGATTTACCCCCGTCTGTCGTTTTATACAAACCTCTTTCACCGCCTTTTTTCCATAACGGACCGATTGCAGCCACATACACAACATTTGAATTGTCCGGATGGACAATGATTTTTCCGATATGCTCTGAAGTCTTCAATCCCATATGTTGCCAGCTTTTGCCACCGTCGATTGATTTGTAAACACCATCACCATAAGCCACTGATCTTTGACCGTTATTTTCACCACTACCAATCCATATGACGTTGGAATTGGAAGGATCTATAGTGACACATCCAATAGAGTATGAGCCCTGGCTATCAAAAATAGGCGTGTAGGTTAGTCCGGAATTAATCGTTTTCCAGACACCACCGGAAGCTGTAGCCACATAATATTCATATGGGTTGTTTGGGTTTACCGCCATGTCCGCAACACGACCGGAAGTTAGTGCCGGCCCTACATTTCTCCATTTCAGGCCACTAACGCTGATTTTATCAAGCGGCTGCCCGGCGGGAGATTGAGTAGATTTGGATTTGGACTTTCTCTGCGCAATGAGAGGACCAAAAGCCATTAAATAAATGGCTAAAATTAAAAAAAATGATTTTTTCATCAGGTTAGTATTAAAAGACATTTTCAAAATAGATTTTGCAATAACTTCTTTTGATTCTTCAATGATTCAGAATCTCCAGCAGATACCGTGCTCAAAGAATTTCAGTGATTTCTTCCGAAATGTTGTTTACTCTTCTCTAAGTGAAATTAGTGAATTTAATGCTAATTCACAGGTTGATTATGCAAATGGCTGTTCTGTCTTTTAAGCGTTATAAGATGCCGTATGGAATGGCCTTCATTACTATTTTAGGTATCCCATGTAAAATTAATTCATTATCAAATTCATTTTAAACATTTAGCATAAGCAGGTTTTAAGGGTCGGGCCTGATCTTCAAAACTTTAAATTAGAGTAAAAACTAACTTTATTAAGGGCCTTGAGGAAAATGCGTTAAGAAAATCTTTCAATGAAACGGTTAAAAAACTTAAGGTGTATGACGAAAGGACCGGGTGCGATTTCCTAAGTTTTCAGTGTAATTGCTGCGCGGGCAGCCCCGTGGATTTTTAGTGATTTTCCTCACAGCCCCGGCTTGGTCAGCCACGCTGGGAGCAGCTTGACTTTTTTCCCGCCAAGCGGCCTTGTTAGTTTTTGTGTCAATCGGATCGCCGAGCGAACAAAAAGTAAGTGCCTGCCTGGCATTAGGGCTAGTAAGAATAAAAATGAACAGTCTATTTAATCAGTATTTGGAGAAAAAAATCAACTCCCGGATCGATACAATTTGATGTTCTGAATAAGGATTTAAATCTAAAGCACGGATCACTTACGGTCTATCGAATAGTGCGATAATTTCATGATCCTGTGACCTGTTTTTGATCTTTTTTAGACGTAGGATTTTATTCAGTGCTACCATCTGATAGTTAGCCAGATCAGTTTTTCCTTCATTTAACTCTTCCCAGGTATAGTAATCATTTTCATAGGTGATATCCAATACAAACTCTTGATGTTTACACCGAATGTAGTACTTTCCTGTTAAAAAATCAGCAGCAACATTTTCGTCGATGACTACTTCCCAAACTGATGTTTTCCACCCAATGGATTTTAGTAGTCCAATCGCTTTTCTGATGGTTGACATTTCGTTTGGAACAATGATGTCACAGTCTGTGACCTTGTAATTTTTTAATTTATCCGGATATACTTCTTTGAGAGCCCAGGTGCCTGTAATTAAAAAATCCACTTGCAGATCAACCAGGGTATTTAATGCCTCATGGTACTTACTCATCATCAAAATAATTACCTAAAATATGGCTATCCGGATCCCAATCACCACATAAATTGCCGTTGGAGTGAAATATGAGTTTTTGAATGGCCTCATGTTGATTTCTGGCAATCAATTCACTGTAGCTGGAAGTTTCTAATGTAACGGTAACTACGCCTTTGTAAGTAAAACGCTCATTGTAATAGTAATACCCGGTTTTACTAGCCAGGTATTTCCAGCCTTCTCTGATTACATCGCAAGTGGGCATTACAGCAATGAGAATAGGGTCTAAGGCAACTGTATTTGCTATTACCCACTTTTTGGTGGAGTTATTGATATAATTTTCTCCAATTTTGCTTAACTCTCTGAACACAACTTCCTTCACGCCTAGATCAATAATCCAATCCAGGTATTCCTCGATCAGCTCTATTGAGTTGATTCCTATTTTAGTGAGAATACAAGAGTTTTTAACGGTGAGTACATCGTTGACTTTTCTGATAAGCGGTTCGTAATTGGCGTTTAGATAAATTGGCTCATTTCTATTGAAATACATGATTTGCTGATTGATCTCATCGTCAAAGTGACATCTCGAAATTTCCAATCTGTCAAATCTCGTATCAGCCAGTTCATTGATCAATTCGGGATCTGTATATAAACCACTAGCATTGGTATAAAGGACTTTTTCATCAAATAAGGTAGGATAGTTTCCCCTGATCAGGGAGAGTAATTTTTTCAACCATATAGGGTCACTAGTCGCCTCAAGGCCCGACAGGCTTAAACCAATTTGCTTGATTGCCGAAAGATCGTTCAGAACCTGATCAAGTGCTTTGAAATAGAGGTCGTGCTCTTTGATAATTCTTTTGGCTGTCAAGTGCAGCTGATCTGATCTTTGCAATTCTTCAGAACAAAACCTGCAGTGAGCATTGCACCTTGTAGGATTTGCAAACGGCGTGAATGTAAGACCTGATCTCACCTGAAATGATTTCCCATCAATCGACATTTCTTCCATCTGATCAGGCTGGTAATATTGCCACTTACCCTGTCTGAGACTGATCAATTCTTCATTGCTTTCAGGCTGAACAGAGTGATTTCTGAGAGACTGCTGTATTTTCATTGTATCATCATTTCACGCATTGCTGGAAACCATCAATCGGATAGCGTTATCTACTTTAACTTTGAAAGCCAATTGCTGAATTTCCCGCTGCTTTTACAGGTCGATAGCAACTCTTTTCTTTTTGGCAATTGACTGGTAAATCGCTTCCACTATTTTCATATCTCTGAGACCCATTTCTCCCGGCGCTTTATTTTCGGTCCCATTCAATATATGACTGGCAAAATCGTCCATTTGCAACGCCTGTTGACTCGTATGCGGAAATACAATTTCTTTACCTTCAGAAGTTCTGCCGTGTAAGGGACCATAGCTAAAAGCTTTATCCAATTCAAACCACCCCTTTTCTGCAGAAACATACAGTCGGTCTCCTTTGGCATGATGCGATGTGAAAATATTGGCTACTGTGCCACCTGGAAATTCCAGTTGAGCGGTGATGGTTTCATCGGTATCTTTATACTTCTGTGGCATAGTGCTAAATTCCTGCGCAGTAACTGCTATTGGGCTTTCTCCAACGCCATAAATCGCGCCCTGAATGGCATAAACTCCCATATTCATCAAAGCACCTCCGCCGGATAATTTCTTATTGAAACGCCACTGATCCCAGTTGTTTCCGGAAACATAGGCAGCTTCCGCCGAAACATATCTCGGCTTACCGAAGGTTTCTTCTCTGATCAACCTTTTAACTTCCTGCGTGTAAGGCTCTGATTGCAATCTGTAACCAACACTCAGTTTTACATTGGCCTGCTTACAAGCATTGATAATTGCATTACATTCTTCAACGTTCAAAGCCATGGGTTTTTCGCAGATGACGTGCTTTCCTGCTTTAGCTGCTCGAATAGAGAAGTCAGCATGCATAGAATTAGGTAGCACGACATATACGATATCTACTTCCTTATTATCAGCGATATCATCGAAGTTTTCATAGTTGTAGATGTTCCTTTTGGGAATGCCATATTGTTTTGACCAAACCTGTTCTTTTGCTTTCGTGCCTGTGACGATAGCCGTTAACTTACAATATTTGGTTTCCTGTAAAGCAGGAGCCAGTAAACCCTGACTGTAATATCCCAGGCCTACAAGTGCCACCCCTAGCTTCCGGTCTTCATTTTTTGCCATTGCACAGGCCATAGGCAAGCTGCTGGCAACAGTAAGTCCACCAATACCTTTAATGATTTGCTTGTTAAAAGACCTGCGGTTTAGTTGATTGCTCATAAAATCAATACATTGAATAAAGGTTATCGCGACAGATTTATTATGCTTATTTTCAATTGAAGTATTAGTTGAATTTTTGAAATTCAATTCATAATTATGAATTCATAATTTCTTAGATTTCAAAGTTTGACAATTACAACATCGAAAATTTATCAATACAATACTTACCGTGATAATGTCTATTTATTCCATCAAGTTAATAGATGCTCTTATCAAATTCTAATTTCAGCGATGTAGTTCTGCTATTTTAGTCATCAGAACAGCACCAGTCAAACCACTGCTTGGCCACCTTGTCCCAGTTAAATACGTTTCTGTTGACGCTTCCGTCCTCCGCCACAGGAAAGAAATTATGTTCAGTACCTACAACCGGAATGAAGCTAATGTTGCGTTTTCGGCGTTTGATAGCTTCTATTCTGAGGAGGTCATTAAAGATCGCTGACTCATCTTTTGTGCCATAGGTCACGAGAATTTCGTAAGGTTGGGCTAGCAGCTTTTCAAATTGTGTTTGATTGAAAGAGTATTCACTTTTATAGCTATCACCTTGTTGTTCCGGGTCTATTCGATCAGGTTCGGAAACCACTTTTTGCCAATGGTCAAATACGCTACTGGTGAGACTGCTGTCCTTTTCTGCGTTTCTGTATTGCTGAATGGTTCTCATAACTCTTCCAAAAGGACTGCCGCCGGAATAGATCAAATGAGAAGTCTGAGGAATTTTTTCACCGATGCTTAAAGCAATATGACTACCTTGTGAATGTCCGGCCAAAACCAACTTACTTTCATCCACCCAATCTTGCTTCATCAGGTGTTTGATCAGATAAACGTCCCTCTCAACATAAAATTCCAAAAAGTCATTTTGAATGAATTTTTTCGGGATCTTTCCGTTTTCCAAATAATTATATCTTCGATCAAGTGATTCTATTGACGCAACGGTAGGGACACCCGGTTTAGCAGCCACCACCAAATGGACATTCTTTAGAAATTCATCTTCGAAAAGGAAGGGAAAAACAATGGCGCTGAGTTTGTCATCTCTGATCAGTCCCATTGGTCTGGCAAGACTCCCCTGGCAAAAAAACATCAGAGGTTTTCGAATGTTTTCTTCGCCTTTATAAGATTTTATCCAGTATTTGATCGTATCTCCTTCCTGCCCTGGCTTGTAAAGTGAGAATTCACGAATCCCCTTCTCAGCCAGTGTGTTTTGAGCCAATAGCAAAGAACAACTCAACAGGTAAAAAAGCACAGAAATCAAAGCTTTATGCATGCAGCTCACTAATTAGTTTGTCTCAATATGATTAAAATATCCTAAATATGAAAGCATAACATCAATACTGTTTCTGCCAAGCGTGGTGCTGTCGTGAATTAAATTATCAGTCGGGGCGATGTACATTTCATATGGTTTTACTACAACAGAAACGACCGGATAGTGCCTTAAATGTTTGTAGTAGACATTCATTAGGTTAACCATATCAATAGCCGATGGCTCCACCTGATGCTCTTCAATCAAAGTTCGTCTGATTTCCGCCACAGACAAATTGATGAAATACACTTTTCTTTCTTCTCTACTCAAATTGATACCGATCCTGTTCTTATTGGGCATAATAGGATCTGCCAGGTCAAAAGTCTCACTTCTATCAAAATGCAAACCGATGAGCCTTAAGTCATTATTGGCATTGAAAAAGGCACTCGATGTTTCTCTTTGCGGAGGCGTTGTGCTTAGATAATTATATTCAAATGATTTGGTGGTAAATCTCTTCAGATACGGATACAGTTCACTTTCGAGATTCTGCACTTTTTCCGGGTTCCCTGAAAATGCTTGTAACAGATCTGATCTTTTAGTACATTCCGTCAGCTTCAATGATTTGAATTGACTCTTCAAAGATTCCGGCAATTGATGAATGCTGACAGTTCTGTTATAATGAGGTTTTTTGTTGGATGAGAAAAGAACATCTGCCTCGGAAGCACTCAATTCCCGCCAGCCTTCTTTTGGTTTGAAACAATTATTCGCGTAGGGGATATCCCCGCTTTCAGTTCCATCTACCGCTGAAATCCCCGTGTTAATCTGAAACCTCCTTTTAAATTCAGAGGTGTCATGAAATGTAGAGGTAAAGTTGATATCGTTGATTAGCATATTACTTCCTTTTTTCGCGTTGCAAATTGTTGTAAAATTTTACTGGCCTCAGTTTCAGGTTCGGGTGAAGTATCAGGACTGTTTTTCAAATAGTCAGTTACTTCTTCATAGGTAATGGGAGAGACACCTAATCCTTCTCTTAGGTGATTGCCCAGACTTTTTACAAAATCATTTTGAATATGGGTAATGATTCTGATCATGTCATAGCAATAAATAGAAGGGTTGTCGAAACCACGTTCCTTCGAGTATCGATGTACCAAATATCCTCCGCCGCAGAGTTCTTTTACAGGGCAGTTTTGACATTTGTTATTCAACAATTGATGACCATCAGAATACACCTGATACAAGGCCTCTTTTTCTAAGTCTTCTATATTGTTTTTCTTGATATTCAAGCGATTTCTTGTAAACCCATGACCGCAGGACCTTAACGGGTCTACTACTTCTAAGGCACCATTGGTTTCGAGGCAGGCTACTTCACATTTCATGCTGCCAAATCGCTCGTCTGCTACTTCATTACCTAACAGGTTTCGGATGATGTTTGAGAAAAATGTGATCTCCGGTCTTGTCTCCGGATCATCGTTTTTCCATAATTCGTAGAGATCAACCAACCAGTCCCCATATCGAGTTTCCCCTTCAGTTTTATTAAGATAGAAATCTGTGTTCATGTAGTTGGAATCGGGCAAAAGTAAATTGAGCTTTTTGGGTAGTAACTCAGCAAACAAATTATACAATTCTACCACATCAATTTCAGGATTGACCACAGTAATCAAACCGCCAACACCATGCTTGTTTCTTATTTTAAAAGCCTCTACCACTTCCGTAAAAGAAGGTTTGCCATTGTGATATACACGAAACTTGTCATGAAATGCTTCGGGCCCATCGATACTGATTCCAACCTGAATATCCAATTCATTGAGTAATTTCGCCCATTCTTCGGTTAACAATGTACCATTCGTTTGCATGGTAAAATATACCTCGACTCCATTTAGAGTGTCTCTGATAATTTTTACTGCTTCCTGATAGAATTCGGGAGAAGCCATGAGCGGCTCACCTCCGTGAAATGCGATGTAAATGGAGTTTTGCTCACGATCTTTGTAATATTCTTTTAATCTTTCAGCGAAAGCGCGGACAATACCCATATCCATAAACTTTGGCTGTTGCAAGTAGGTAGTATCTCCCATGTTATACATATAACAGTAGGAACAATTTAAGTTGCATCTGCTGGCAACTTTGACGATATAAGTTTTAATGGCCATAGTCTCAAATGATTGCAGAGACCATCCCTTCAATACAAATTATTGGATTAACTTAGAATTACAATTTAAAACGATGTTTGATTGATGGGACAGTCTCCTGGTTAAATGTTATCCTCTTACATAAACTGAATCAGCGTAATGAATACCTTGCTGCGGATCACAATCTACCAGACTATCAAAGCCTTTTCCAACGATAGATTTCAGCAGGTTCAGATCGGAACCATTTTTCTCATTACCCAACTCATTTTCTAATGATTCAAACAATTTACTGTTTTCACTTTTCGAGAATTTAATCTTCTTTTTCATTGATTTATAATTTAAATAGTTGAAAATTAATGTTCCTCACAAACGATAAAACGTAGAAATTGGCGAGCATAGGATATGCTGTCTTTTGTCATGGTTTTCTTGCTTAATAAGGAACAAACGTTTCTATAAAGATACACGATAAAGCATAGAAATAAAAGCTTAAATAATCATTTTATTTCATTTATTTAGGCAACTATATCGATATGAAAAGTATTGCATTTTCAGATCCTTTGTAAATACTTTGTCGGGATGTGATCGGCCAGCCAGACACCATTTTTTGACAAATAGAATTTGATGCCATCGGCAAAAGCCTGTTGACTATCAACGGTTAATATTACCGGTTTTCCTCTTCTTGAGCCCACGTTTTTCGCTGTGTCAATATCTGCAGATAAGTGCACATGTTGCCGACTCATTTTCAAAAGGCCACTCTCAAAAATCAAATGCAGAAACTTCTCAACTGTTCCATGATATAAGACATGCGGTGGAGTCTTTTCTTCAAGCTCCACATCCACGGCGATGCTGTGACCCTGATTAGCTCTTATTTTGGTGCCTGAGTCATCGTAGCTGAATCGCTTTTTGTTGTTATTGGCCACTACCTCATCCATGATGGAGCGGTTAATGGGGAAATACTTTTTTGAAAATTTACCAATCAGCTCTTTGATATCAGCCCACCCGTTTTCATCGAGTTCAATGCCGATCACATCCGGCTGATGTCTCAGAATTAAACTGAAAAGTTTACTGGTCTTGACTATGGTTTTGGTTTTTTGATTTGACATATTTTTATCATTTATTAGATATTATCACGTTTAGTTTTTTATTGAGTGATTTTCGATGTTTAAACAGTCAAATTTTGTTATCTGATATTAATTATGAATTAGATATAAAATTGACCAATCCTTTGATTCAAAATCTGCATAATAAATCTGTCGTGATAACCTTTATTAATTACGTTCTTCATCGAGCGAATAGATTTTTTTCATTCTTTTAAAGTCCTTCTCATCGAATGCCACAATGATCACTTTTTCAATGGAAGGATTGTTCTGAAGAAAATTCAGAATTACAGTACGGGCTATTAATGTCGCTTTTTCAAATGGGAATCGATAAGCTCCGGTGCTAATGGAAGGGAAGGCGATTGTTTTGATGCCATTTTCCACAGCCACTTCCAACGACCTTCTATAGGCAGAAGTCAGCAGACCCTCTTCATTGTTTGCTCCATTGTACCAGACTGGCCCAACCGTATGTATAACAAAATCAGCTTTCAAGTTGAAACCGGGAGATATTTTTGCATCTCCCGTTTTACAACCCTTCAGTGTTCTGCAGTAGGCTGCCAATTCCGGTCCCGCTGCTCTGTGGATGGCGCCATCCAAACCACCTCCGCCCATCAAAGAGTTGTTGGCGGCATTTACAATGGCATCTACTTTCACATCTGTGATATCACCTTTTATAATGTCTATATTCATGACAATTACGTGGTAAATCGTTTTTCAAATTCTGGGAAAACTGTCCCTTTTCTTCTGTCTAGCACTCCGAAAATCACCTTTTTGAATTTACCCTCAAATTCACCACCATTCTTCAATACAGCCTCAAAAATATCAGCAACCATTGCAGGGTCATTTCGGAATACTCCACAACCCCATGCTCCCAGAACGATGTTTTTATACCCTTTTTGCAATGCCAAAGCCAGAACACGTTTAACCCTTCTGCGCATAGTTTCCTCCACTTTTGGTAAATCATGCGGCTGATTATTCTCGATAGCTCCTTTATTGGGAGCCGGTGCAGTGATGATACTTACCAGGAAAGGCTCGCTTCGCAGTTGATCATAATCTGTTTTAAAAACGGGGACCCGAGGAGAATAAATCATATAATCCAAGTATAGCAAAGATCGGTTACTTCTGTTGCTGTCATACATTTCTGTCATCTGACTAATGGACGGATACAGCCCGCTGGCTCTCGCCAGACTTTCCTCCTGCGCTTGTGCTCCTCCCAGAAATCCACCTCCGGGATTTTTGGCAGAGGCAAAATTCAGACAGATAAGCGCTTCATCGCTGAGGTTTTCGGCAACCGCTTTTAAAGTGGTCTTATTTTCGACTACAAATTCAGTTTCATATAACTGTTCAGCTTTATAATCCAATGGGTCGTCCGGTTGAATCAACAGGGTGTTTTCCACACAATATCTCTGATCATTTTCGATGGATATCGTAGCGCCATTTACTTCGTAATATCCGTTTTTTAGGATATCTATTGTTTCTTGTGCCGCTTGAGCACGTTTATCTCTTTGTTTCATTGTAATATTTTTATAAGGCATTTGCCTGATGATATTTTTTACAATTCACCAGGTTATTCAAATGCCTTTTGTTTTATCATTAAATCAATTATTCGATCACTCTCAAGCATTTTCAGCCAGGATGTCTTCCCTCAATTGAGTGAGCACCTGACCCAGCCAGTTTTTGCCACGCCACTTGCGTCTGCTCCGAGCTTTGGGATCATCTTCTGCCAGCCCGATTCCCCAAATGGGATCCACAGGACTTGCTTCTACCAAAGTAGTTCCCTTGGTCTTTAGCAGCCTCTTTAGTAAATGCTCGTTCTGTCTGAACTTAGCATCACAGGCCTTATAGACAATCTTTCTGGCGTTCTCGGTCCAGACTTTCTGATCGAATTTTTTTACTTTTCTTCCCAGTGCTTTCTGAGAGCCGGGATTTGATGATTTCAATATTTTTTCGGCGATTTCCTGATCACCAAATAGCATGGCTTTTCCATACATCATATATTGTTCACTACAATTGAAGGTAATTCCGTCAATTACGAACTCAGATGGATACCAATTACTAAATGGCGATTCGCTTCGCCAAAAAAAGGTAAATTTTTCAGCTTTCATTTTTGCTTTAAGTTTATAATCAAATTTTGCGTTACTGCGAGCTCTTGCGAAGCAGTCTCAACCGAAAGTATTTTTGATTTTGTTCGGGTATGAACCTTCCCATAATCTCCGGTTCAATACTTTTTCTCTCCTTCAAACTGATCACCGTAAAATGCACCACTTACTCGAATGCCATTGATGATCTGCTTATTAAATTCATCCATCTTTTCAGATGGCACCCAAAGTTCATTGTGGTTTGCTCCTCCAACGTTTTGAACTTCATATGTATTGAAATACGCTTTTGTAATCTCAAACTCAGTTACAAAACCAGCATATCCTGAAAACTCATCTTTTGTATTCCAGTCTTTGGCGATTTGTGCCGCATAATCAAAATTCAAAACAGGATAAAAAATTGGTTGCCATGACAAGCGAGGAGGGAACTCCTTCATATTACTTTTTTCGATCAGCTCCAGTTCCTTGATTCCAACTGGTCTGTATAATTTTGTATTCATTTTGATTACTATTTGTCCCTTTACTACATGAATTATTTAATTATGAATTCATAATTCAGTAATTCATAATTAAATAAGGTTTCTTGCTTCTTTAATGATTCGAATGACATGTGCCCAATCTTCTTCACCGGAAAAACCAGCCTTGTCTTCGAACAATACATTGAAATAGGGCTTTTTATCATAATTACCATATTTCTTGTTGATCACCTCCGGGTTTTCATTCACGTATTTGAAATGGATATCATGCGATTTGAAAAACTTCAGGTATTCGGCTATTTCAGGTGGATGTGAGCAGGTATACATGATCATCACAATGTCTTCCTGGCTGCTGATCAACTGTAATGCTTCTTTTGCCAAAGGATAAAACTCAACCGGAATTTCTTCTATCGACCAGTTGGGCCTGACCACCGTTTCATGCAAGTCAATGGCCCAGTAGGTAAATTCCCATTGTTTATCTTTCTTTCGCTTAAAAGCATTTTTGATAGCTCTGGTGATCATATATTTATTTTTTAGACTACTACATCAGTTTCATAGAACTCATCTGAAATGACTCTGCAGCCTGCTCTTTCACCTCTTCAAAACTCCATTCTTTGGTCAATTTTCCGTTTTCAAAAACAGTAATCAATTCATCGGAGAGTTCCGGAAGCTCACCTTCATTGACAGTTTGATATCCTTCATTGGTTTTTACCAGTTTCAATCGTCCGCCTTTGCTTTTCTTAAAACTCTCAGTCAGGTTGCCGTTAGCATCCATTTCTGTTGGGCTTTTTTGTACAACCACCTCTTTGCCATCGACAATTGCATAACTGCATTTCAGTGCAAACTTCTGAGTATCTCTGTCGAGTTTCTGCAGTAAAGCACCTCCCATCCCCAAAACCAGGTTTTCAGCACTAATTCCTGCCTTCTTGATGGCTTCAAACATACCGATAATTGCATCGTAATTGACACCATCGCCCTGGATGACTCTGATCTGAGGAGGCAATACTTTGTAACCTTTCTCATTGACCGTATAGCCAAACTTACGGAAAAGGATATCAAAGATTTCCAGCAATGTTCTTACAGGATCGCCACTATCCGGTCTGATTACCAACGCACCGTCTCTTTGCACTATTTGCTCTTTCAACTCCTCACCCCAATACTCTTCACAAGCCCTGAAGATATTATAGCTGTCAGAAACGCAAGCCACAGTACCAGTTGGAAAGGTATTCAAAATATGCTTAAAAACATCCAGCTCACCAGCTTCACCCAGCAAAGTACAAATGCTGTGTTCAGTAGCCGGAATACTGAGGCCTGCTACCTCTTTCGCCTGATAATATCGCTTTGCCAACACTGAACCTGCCAGGTTATCACTTCCCTTGAAGTTGATAAGATGTGCACTTCCACCCAAGCCGGCACTCTCGACGCTACTCACGCCCCTGAATCCAAAGTCATTCAATACAAAGTTGATACCTGCTTCAGAACCAGCACTTGCAGTATCTTCATAGTAGCGGACCAGCACTTTTTTTACTTCATTGCTAACAGTCGCTACCGTACATGGATACCACACCTGCATCAGCAATGTTTCCAGGAAGTTGGTCAGCCAGAAACATTTCGGATCGGTATTTTCGATGGTCATCAAAACATTAGATACCGGAACTTCCGAACCCTCCCGAACAGCTTTGATTTTAACAGGCAGTTTTCCACCATATTCATCGATGATATATTGAAAATTAGCCGGATCAAAGACATCATCTCTTCCGAAAACTCCTCTCAAAAATTCAGTCGCTTCATCCAGATCGTCCTGAGTGATGGCAATGCCAGCGATATATTCTTTCAGAAAATACTGTAATCCGAAGAAGATCGTCTGATTAAATTTCCCACCTCTGCTTTCCAGGTAGCTATATATTTTGCTGGTACCAGGGTAGTACAGTTTGTGATGCGAATATTTATAGGCATCAGCCAGAAGTATTAAATTATTTTTCATGTCATGGTCTTTTAGGAAAAGCTTTCGAGTCCGTCAAATTATGAATTGCTTTTCAAGTCTATATTTTATCCGCCTAATTAGGTATGTTAATTGTTATCAAGACAGATTTATTACGCTTATTTTCAATAGAAGTATTAGTTGAATTTTTGAAATTTAATTCATCATTATGAATTCATAATTTCTTAAAATTACAAAGTTTGATAGTTACAACATCGAAAATTTATCAATACAATACTTAACGTGATAATGTCTATCTTTCAATTAATTTTTTGAATATATGAAGATGTTCTTCAGTTAATTCACCATTTTCGATCATTTCAGGAAGCTTATCTACATCGAACCATTC
>JBCBHL010000050.1:0-27528 GCA_038525605.1 Bacteroidota bacterium | reverse complement strand
GGGCTTTCCAAGCAACTTTACAATTTACGATACCGATGATAGTAAATCATTGATCAAATCAATTGTGAAAGAACTTGGCCTTGATGACAAGGTTTATAAACCAAACGTAGTATACAATCGGATTTCCTCTGCCAAAAACAGGTTGAAAAGTCCCCATCCACAAATTCCTTGCATCGGTACCCACTTCCCTTTCAATCCTTTTTCTCATTTCGCTGGCAGCTTTGTTCGTAAACGTTAGCGCCAGAATAGAAAATGGATCGATGTTATGTGCTTTGATTAAATGTGCTATTCTAAAGGTTAGCACACGCGTCTTCCCGGACCCTGCTCCTGCTATGATCATCGTAGGGCCTTCCGTGTTGACAACTCCTTCTCTTTGAGGGGGATTTAATGTGGCTAAATAATCTTCTCCATTCTGCTCAATCATAGTTGCAATTTACTAAGAAGGGAGCGAACTGTTTGCGAATTGGAAAGGATAAATGCTAAAAAATAGGGAAGAAAAACTTATTCACGACAAGCAACAAAAGAAATGAAATAAACGCTACTACTTCTAATATTAGAATTATCGTTTTCAGCCTTTTTTGATATTTGCTCACCATAGTTGTAGTTTAGTTTACAAATGTTCTTCATCTTGAAAACTTAAACAAGTAAATTAAGAGAAAATTAATCTAATATTACCTAAATGTTTCGTAACAGCACCATATTTGTCAACCGTTAAGGAATTTCGCAACCTTATTTTTCATACATTTGTATTATGAAAAAAGTACTTTTTGGAATCCTGTTGATCTTATTGTTAATCCTCACTACCGGATATTTTTACGTACCTCAATTTGCTTTTCAGAAAATAACAGATTACGAACCGTTTACCTTTGAAAGAGTACTGAACGATACCACTTGGGTAAATGAATATCAGTTAAACGGTTTTGAAAAACCAGAAGATTTTGGATTTACCAATGTGGAAGAAGTAAGTTTTAACTCTGCACTAGACGACCTCATGCTCAGTGCCTGGTATCTGCCCTCTTCCAAAGCTACTGACAGCACAATATTTTTGATACACGGACGAACATCTAACAGGCTGAAAACCCTCAAATACCTTGAAATTATTAAGAAATCGGGGATAGATACTTTGTATAATGTTTTTATTGCAGATTTAAGAAACTCGGGAAAATCTGAAACAGCATTGACCTTTATGGGCTATAAGTTCGCGGAAGATATTGCAGGCGGATTGGAATTCCTGACCGATCAAAAAGCACAAAAACACTTTGTTTTATATGGTTTTTCGATGGGTGCAATGGCGACATATACTTTTCTCGAAAGACAAGAGTTGAAGGCCTCAAAATATGATATACAAAAAATCATTGTTGATAGTCCGCTATCTGATGTTACTGCTGTGTTGAAAGCGGGATCAGATAAACTAGGCTTACCCGACTTTATATATGAAAGCACCTACGAAGAATTCGACGATGCAATAAACGGCTATGCTGAGAAGCTAAAAATGGGGACCCTTCTGAAAGACAACGATATTCCAATTCTTTTAATCCAGAGTAATCATGATCAAACTACTCCCGCAGCTCATACTAAAGAGCAACTAAAACTACTTGCTGATAAAAACATCACCTCATGGTTCGTAGATAGCGCCCTGCATGTTAAAGTTTATACGCACCCTGACTACAGAGACACTTATGAAAGCAAAGTGATCAGCTTTATCAGATCCAACGAAACATCAGAATAAATCAGAGAGCAAGAGATTAGCTTCAACGAATCATTTAATCGCAGCTTTTCATTAAAGAAGCCAGTTGAAACCTATTTTGCTTACTTACCTGGAAATGTAAGTTGCGTCGATTTGCTGTTTTCTACTTTCGATGATTTGGCATATATCCAAAACCTCTCCCTTCATTTGATTGCTAACTGTCAGCAAGGTGTATTGCCTGTTGTGATAATTAAAGAAGATCTTTTGCCCTTTAGAAAGCTCTAATTTACTCACCGTTTTCGGCATCAGCGTAGCTTTGCTATATCCCGGAATGACTATTTCAACTGTATCCTGAGATTTATTTTTTACTTTAAACGAAACGGAGGGATTATTTCCAAAAGCAGCAATAGCCATTGCCACTATGGTTAAAGTGATTAATATTTTTTTCATAGCTGTTGAAATTGTTATATTAAATATAATAAATAGATTAACCTCACTGTTTTCTCAGCTTCATATAATCGCAGGCAATTCGATGAACCACCCGATTTCTTCGACCAATCGAATGTATTAGTCTTTAGGGTGGATTTTCACAACGATAGACTTACTAATTGGAGTATGACTTTTATCCGCAAAATGATTATATGGAACCAGCACGTTAGTTTCAGGAAAATAAGCGGCAAGATTACCCGACGGAATATTATAAGGTATCAGTTGAAAGTTTATTGCTTTTCTTTCCTTCTGATCGTAGTTACTGCTAATATCTACTATTTGTTGCGGTCGCAGGTTATGCCTCTCAAGATCTTCCTCACTGATAAAAACAACCCTTCTTTCATTGAATACTCCCCGATATCTGTCGTCCATGCCGTAAATAGTTGTATTAAACTGGTCATGCGACCTGATGGTCATCATCAGAAATTCATCATCTGAGATTTGATGGTTGGCAGTGTTACAAATACTAAAAGATGCTCTCTGCTGAGGCAAAGAGGAAAAGTTGGCATCTCTGGCATTATTAGGCAGATAGAAGCCTCCACCTTTACTTCTGTTGGAATAGTCTTTAAAACCTGTAATGATTGCTTCTATCTTCTCTCTGATGAGATCATAATCATTTCCCATCACATCCCAAGGGATCTGCGAAGCGATAGATTCGGACTGCTTACTAAAATACTCCTGCGCAATAGCACCAATGATTGCCGGTTCGCTCATCAGGTTGTCATTACACGGAGGTAAAATTCCTGAAGACCGATGAACTTTGCCCATGCTGTTTTCAACTGTTACAAAACGCTTTTTACCGTCTTTTACATCCTGTTCTGATCGGCCGAGGGTCGGTAAAATAATGGCTGTTTTTCCTGTAATTAGATGAGACCTGTTTAGCTTGGTACTTACAGCAACTGTTAAATCGCAGTTTTGCAAGGCTTCCGCAGTGTAGTGCGTATCAGAGGCAGCAGAGAGAAAATTACCACCTAAGGCAAAAAACACCTTTGCTTTGCGCTCATGCATAGCTTCGATAGCGTGTACAGTATCTAAACCCTCTTTCTGCGGAGGATCGAAACCAAAGACCTTTTTTATCGACTGGTTCAACGGTTTTGATACATGATGCATAATACCTACTGTTCTATCGCCCTGCACGTTGCTATGGCCTCTCACCGGACAGGTTCCTGCACCTTTTTTACCAATGCTTCCTTTGAGTAAAAGCAGATTGACTAATTCTTTGATATTCTCCACACCGTTTTTGTGCTGCGTTAAACCCATTGCCCAGCAGATGATGATTCGTTTACTTCTGGCAAGCACCTCAACAGCAATGTCTATCGCTTCTTTCCTAACACCACATTGAACCAATAAGTCATGCTCAGAATAATGAGCGAGATCCGCTATGAATGCCTCATAGCCCTGCGTTTGATTCTTGATAAAATCATGGTCAAAAACCTGTTCTCCCTTTTGATCAAGACTGACCAGTCGTTTGATCAGCAATTTAATCAGTGCGATATCCTGATTGATTTTGACTTGCAGAAATACATCGGTGAGCCTGGTTCCTCCACTGACAACACCATTTACCTTTTGCGGATTTTTAAATCGAATAAGCCCTGCCTCTTCCAAGGGATTTACAGAAATAATCTTCCCTCCATTCTGCTTACATTTCTCGAGAGCCGACAGCATTCTGGGATGATTAGTCCCCGGGTTTTGACCAATTACCATTACTACCTCAGCATCTTCAAAATCCTCCAGGGTAACAGAACCTTTACCAATCCCAACAGTTTCCTTCAGTGCCACTCCACTGGATTCATGGCACATGTTCGAGCAGTCAGGCATATTATTGGTACCAAATGCTCTCACGAACAGTCCATATAAAAAAGCCGCCTCATTACTGGATCTACCTGATGTGTAAAAAACAGCTTCGTCCGGAGTTTGTAGAGAGTACAAATGGTCGGCAATTACTTTGAATGCTTCGTCATATGAAATGGGCTCATAATGAATTTTACCAGGCCTAAGGATCATAGGAGAGCTAATACGTCCGCTTTTCCCAATTTGAAAATCTGTCCATCGGGAGATCTCTTCAACAGAATATTTTTCAAAAAAAGACTGATATAGCAGAGAATTGGTGGCTTCTTCAGCCAATGCTTTTGCCCCATTCTCACAGTATTCGCCTAGTCGGGACTTTTTTTCAGGATCGGGCCAGGCACATCCGGGGCAATCAAAACCACCTTCCTGATTCATTTGATTCAAAGCTTTGAATGATCGGCTAACACCCATTTCCTTAAATGCGTGCTCCAAAGCGACCTTTACCCCCTTTAACCCCGCTGCATACTTCGCAGGATTTTGTAATTGTAAGCCGGTAAAGCTTGTGTTACCTGTAACCGAAACATCTCTCTTTGTCATAAATGTAATTAATCCACCTGTTTAAAATTACTTCCAATTTACAAAGAAAGTCTTTGAACCGGGAAGGCATCATTTAAAAACCTTTTCACTATTTAAATAGCACAAACGCACTCACTACACAGGTTAAAGAAAATTACAGATTAATGATTTTTTGAATGGTCCCTGCTTGGGCTCCTCATTGCCATTACTCACGATCGGTTAACGAATCTTGTTATACTTTTTAATTATTTTGATTACCTCTTCTATTGGAAGTGCTTCCGCTTTGTTTCCATTTCTGCCGACCATCGTTTCAGCGGCAAACAACGAATTTATAATAGCCTCTTCCGTTGCTTCTATAGTTGCCAGAAATAAAGGGGTCATGGCACTGTTTTTCAGAAAAGTATTTGCAGAATGATATGAATCGGAGGATTCGTTGATCAGGTTTTTCTCATAGACAGATAAAGCAATGACATAATCTCCACTACCATTTGAAGCAACTCCACCAGTTTTAGCAAGTCCCAGCATTGCACGTTTGGCAACTCTTTCCAGGTTTCTGGAGTCTATCGGTGCATCTGTAACTACCACAATCATACAAGATCCATCAGCAGACCCATTATCTTCATAGGCTCCTTTGAAAGGATATCTACCCAATTCCTTATCGATGGGTACTCCATTGATTTCCAATACGCCTCCAAAATTGGTTTGCACCAAAACACCAACAGTAAAACCACCAAAAGATTCAGGTAAAACTCTTGAAGAGGTCCCAATTCCTCCTTTGAAGCCAAAACACATAGTTCCTGTTCCGGCACCTACATTTCCCTCTTCCACTGCTCCTGCTTTCGCATTAGCAATTGCGGCGAGCACATGCTCCTCTTTCACATGTCTACCTCTGATATCGTTGAGTCTGCCATCGTTCGTTTCTCCAACCACAGCATTGACTGACCCTACATTTTCATTGCCTTCCTGTGAAAGTGTATAACTGATCAAAGCATCTGAGGCCCTCGGCACGCTTAAAGTATTGGTGAGAATGATGAGGGTTTCGATATTTCCCAACTCTTTTACCTGACTGTAACCAGCAAGTTTGCCAAATCCATTACCAATGTAAATAGCGGCAGGAGTTTTCAGATTGAATAAATCACCCTGATGAGGAATAACTGCTGTTACGCCAGTTCTGATATTATCACCTTTAATCAATGTAGTATGTCCTATAGTTACTCCATCAACATCGGTGATCGCATTGAGCTTACCTCTCTTTAAAACACCGACATCAATGCCATAATCCACTGCACGCTTCTTTTGCGAAAAGGCATCATTGGATATTAGGTGAAAAACAAGATAGATTATTACAATTGGTCTCATAGCAGAATTCCTTTGTTTATTGAAGTAAGATTACCTATTACAGTTAATTTGAGCCTACTTTTTCAGGATGTATGCTTTGGTGATAAAATCCAGTTCGGGATAGTTCTCTTTTAGAAAATCATTAGCATTTGGCTTTCTTCCTAATTTTCTTCGAGGCTGATCTCCGTAGGACTTAAATTCGGAAACAACATCCATTCCGGAAGTTACTTTCGCAATTACAGGGAATCCGGTTACTCCGCTACCTGCCAGTTCATCCAATCTGGGGCTGTTACTTTTTAAATTGATGAATAGCTGCGTACCACGTGTGTTTTTTCCGGCACGCGCAAAAGCAATAGTCCCTTCCAGGTTTTTTTCCACCACTGGCTCATCGACCAATTCAAATTGATCCCATTGGTAATTGTTTAGTGTATCAAGATGTCCAAATTGTGCGACAAAATTATTAACTACCCGATAGATAGGTGTTTCGTTAAAATACTCATACTTAATCAACTGATAAAGTCTATCCACTGCCAATGGCGACCACTCTCTCCTGGCTTCTATCTCAAAATTACCTTTTGTGGTTTCAAACCTGGCTCTAAACACTTCAGGCGCTTCTTTTTTAACCCATTTGGATTTGAAGGTTGCCTGATTACAGGAAGACAGTAGTGCGATGATTACGATGATGTAAAACGAATATTTCATTACTTTAAAGGATATTTTGCTGCCAAGATAAGCAAAGTAAATGAGTGAAAACAGCACTTTATGAGGAATCGCTCTAGCCGCTAATAAGCACTCCTTATTCCTCCCACTCGCTTGAAATTGCGGTGCCTGTATCATTTAGTAGCTGAAGCTTGTTTTTAACTTGCTCTACCATCGGAATTTTAACTGCCAAAGTCATTTGACAATCACTCAGGTATTCCTGAGAAATTACTTCCATGTCAAAATCGGGGATCAAACGCATTACCTGATTGGTCGAATCGTAGGGATATCTTAGCTGAAGGTGTTTTATGATGTGTTTCTGAATAATTTCAGATTTTTCCAGTGCTTCTGCCGCAGCAGTTTTATATGCTGTAATCAGGCCACTCACTCCCAATTTAGTACCTCCAAAGTAACGGATAACCACAACCAGTGTATTTGTAAGACCAAATGACTTGATTTGCCCGAGTATCGGATCTCCTGCCGAATGACCCGGTTCACCATCGTCATTGGCACGGGAATGTTCTTGCTGTAGTCCTAAAATATAGGCATAGCAATGATGTCTAGCGTCGTAATAGGTCTTTCTAAGCTCCTCCAACCGTTCTCTAATCTCTTCTTCGTTGGAAACATGAAATACAAAACTGAGAAACTTGCTCCCCTTTTCCTTGTATAAACCTTCACCCGTTTTTTGTATGATTTTATAGGTATATTGATCGTCAGACATTTACTTCAGCTCTTCTAATAATCTATCAGCCTCTTTTTTTACCCATTTTGTCTCAGCGAAATCCTTTGCTTTTAACAAATTTTTCTTGGCCAGTTTAGGATTACTTTTCAGGTACCCTCTGCCAAGCCCTAAAAATGCCCAACTCACGTAATGATTCCCTTGTCCTCTCAGTTTGTCAATTCGATCAACAGCCTGTTGAAAATAATTGATCGCATACTTAGGGTTATTATTAAATCGTTCTTCGTAAATACCCATAAAGACCTCCCCAGACATTTGATAGTAGTCCCTTGAGTGATTTCTCAACTCCACCGTTAAGGAAGGAATATCTTTTAGTTGTGATCCCTCGATTAAGGCTTCAATGTATTTAGCCCTAAAATAGCTGTTTTCAGGATATAGTGTAAATAATTTCTCCAGATAGTAGACCGCTTTTTGTGGATTCCTCTCATACCTTAAATAAATGTAGGACAAATACAGGTGCGCCTCCACCTTGGAAATAATCGTTTCGTGAACCGCCCGCTCCAGCTGTTCCAAACCTTTTTCTTTATCGCCTCCTTTAAAAAACCACAACAATGGCTTGTAAACAGGATGTTTTTCGGGATAGGCTACCCTGAAATAATTGTATAAGCCTGATGTCAATAAAAATTCGGACTCGTAGGACACCATTTTAAAGCCGTCCTTCATAAAGCCATACGTTTTATGGGCCTCTCCCAAGGCTTTCAGATAGGCTCCTTCATCAGCGTAATGCTCAGCCAGAAATCCACGCGCGGACATTTCAAAAAATATCTTCTCTGCTTTGTACTCATCAGGCATCTTCTGAGACTTTCGGATAACCTCTTTGAGTTTATCTTCAAATTCAAAAAACACACTATCAGTTGTGTGCATGGGCATTTCACGCCAAAGTATGAAAACTGCCTCCATCAATGGTACAACAGGGTGCTCAGGCAGACTGCTGGATACTTTGTCAATGGCTATTTTTGAATTGGCTGAATCCAATCGGTAAATATACTTTGCAGCCTCCTGGATCAATTGTTTGTCTGCATCACTATCAAACAATTGTGCACTCGTAGAGACTGTGGTCATCATTGCCATGAGAAACAAAATACCTGGTATGTATGGAACTCGTGTTATCTTAAAATTATATTTATTTGTATTTATCAAAGATACCTTAGTTAGCTGATTTATACTTCAATTGTAAACATATTATTCTGTCAACTGATATTCATTATCTTTACCAATGCAGATTCCAGGTTTGCTTTTACAGTCAGGAACGCAGGTTTTAAGTGATTGGTTGAATCATCAAATTAAGTAAACGATTTAGTTTACCTCTCATAATATTTTATACTTTTTGAAACACAATACCCTTAATAACAGCATCTTTATTTTGATAGACACTTATTTTCATCAAATAGTAGCTATCAAAAAAATGAATTTTAGTTTTTAATTCATCCATTCAATGAGCTCCCACCCCCTAGTCACGGTTATCTGCCTTTGTTACAACCATGCTAAGTTTGTCCGACAAGCTATTGAATCGGTTTTAGATCAGGATTATCCTGCAATAGAACTCATTGTTGTTGATGATGCCAGTACCGACAATAGTGTAGACATAATAGAAGAAATGATTGAGAAAAAAACAGCCTTTACTTTTCTCAAAAATCAAACAAATCAGGGTAATTGTGCTTCCTTCAATAGGGCATTTACGCACTCAAAAGGGGAATTTATCATTGATCTTGCTGCTGATGACGTTTTGTTACCAGATAGAATTTCCTGTGGTGTAGTTGATCTGGAAAGCAAAGGAGATCAATACGGTGTACAATACGGTGCGGTGGAATTAATAGATGAAAGCAGTAAGTTTATTGGTCATTTTTATGATAGCAATCCTAATAAGCCAATTTCCGGTGATCTGTATGAGCAGCTAATAGAAAAGTTCTTTGTCAGTGGACCGTCCATGTTTATGAGAAGAGTGGTGCTGGAAGATATGGAAGGTTACGATGAACAGCTAGACTTTGAAGATTTCGATCTATGCATCCGATCATCACGAAATTTCCTTTACAGCTTTACGGAAAAAACAGTCGTCAAAAAGAGAATTCATAGTCAAAACTATTCTAAAAAACAGAAGCAATTTCGCAATAAACTAGGAAGAACTACGCTTCAGGTATGTGAAAAGATTTTTGGTCTCAACGAGTCTTTAGCAGAACATCGGGCATTGCAGCGACGCATTAAATATGAAATGAAGAAAAGTATACAATTTGGGAACATCGGGCTTTGCAGCAGTTACTACAGGCTATTGAAGTCAGTAAATCGTAAAGTCAAAGCTTTTGCCCAGGCTCCTACCAAACCTTAGCTACTGTATTTCAATCGCCATTTAATTTTTTCCTGCTCTCTTTCGATGATGAGCAAGGCAATTGCCTCAGGAACATTGTCCGGATTTGGTGAGTTCAATGCCTGCTGGAATTTACTTTGTTCCACATCTAGCCTGTAACAGGCATTGATTAATCTGTTGAAATCATGATCCAGCAGATATTTGATAATGGCTTTGAGGTTGTTGAATATTTTCGATTCATCGGAGATCATCAAACCTTCGGCCTCTTCATCTGAAAGGGTCAGGTCTTTGATAATCAACTCCCTGACCTGATCGATGTTTTTTGTGGTTACCAATTAAGCCTCGGGTTTCGTTTCCTCTTCTCCGGCTTCTTCCTTATTTTCTAACACTTCGAAAACTTCAGGAGCCACCTTATTCAAAAGAGCATACCAATTGACTACCTTTTTAATATCTGATACGTAAACTCTGTCTTCATCGTAATCGGGGATGATAAATTTAAGGAATGACTTTAACTCATCAGGCGCCGAGCTTCCGCTCAATCCAGTATCCCCGTCGAATTCGGCATGGATTTTTCTCATCACATCTTCCAATGGAACTGTTCCTTCCGCCGACGTTGTGTAAATAGAAATCTCAGATAAAATGGATACTTTAGAGTGCATATTCGCAACCATTTTTTTATTCGAACCATCCAAAGCCTCCAGCACAACTCCTGTTCTTGTCGGTTTTAAAACCTTCCAAAGACCTCCCTTACCTGATACTGATGCTAAATCACTAAATTCCATACCTGTTTTTCAATTTTGTTTTTTTCGCGAATTCAAAATAAAAGGTTTCCGATCGAATAATCAAAAAGCAACTATATTATTTTAACCTTTCTTTTGTAAATGTATTTCACATGAGATTAACCGTTCTGTCAAAATCTTTTACCATTTAAACCCAACGATATGACATACCGATATCAAAACTGATTTCAGGCATCATTGATCTGATCGATATATGCCAGCACTTCTTCCTTTCCTTTCTGGCTCACCGAAGAGGTGACAAACATCTCAGGGAGCGATTCCCATGTTTTCAGCAATGTCTTTTTAAACTTGCTGACGTTCGATTGTACTTTGTTGATTGACAATTTATCGGCCTTTGTGAATATGATAGAAAACGGGATTTGATGCTCACCGAGCCATTGAACAAATTCTAAATCTATTTGCTGCGGGGGCAACCGAGAATCTATTAAAACGAATACACTATATAGGTTCTCTCTGTGAATCAGGTAGTCACTGATCATTTTTTCCCATCCAGCCCTGGACTCTTTACTCACTTTCGCATAACCATAGCCAGGCAAATCAACCAAGAACCATTGATCGTTGATCAGGAAATGATTAATCAGCTGGGTTTTACCAGGTCTCCCGGAGGTTTTTGCTAATTTGCTATGATTGGTAAGCATATTGATCAATGAGGATTTACCTACATTAGATCTTCCAATAAAAGCATATTCCGGTAACTTAGATTCCGGACACTTTTGATAATCGGTGTTACTGATAATGAATTTAGCAGTTTTTATGATCATTGTAAATTCCTGTTTTACTTTCTGAATTATTGAATTACCGTCTTTTAGCAGCCAGTTGACATCAATTTTTAGCCGATTGACTTAAAATATTTCTAACAATTACACATACATCCTGTTAAGTGCTTAATATTGCATTTCATTTGAATAATTGACAAATTGTATGACTGTAATTCCGTACAAAGATAAGGAAGCTGGTAAAAAAGAACAGGTTGCTGAGATGTTTGATAACATCAGCCCTAAGTATGATTTTTTAAATCATCTTTTATCACTTGGAATAGATAAAATCTGGAGACGGAAAGCGATCAACTACCTGAAAGAAGATCAGCCGAAACAAATACTGGATATCGCCACTGGAACCGGAGATTTTGCTATTCAGGCTTTGAAAATCAATCCTGATAAAGTAACCGGAGTTGACATATCTGTAGGCATGCTTGATATGGGCAGAAAGAAGCTCAAAAAAATGAAGCTTGATGATCGAATTGAGTTATTAACTGGTGACAGCGAAGGGCTGCAGTTTGATGACAACACTTTCGATGCGGTAATAGTAGCTTTTGGTGTTCGTAACTTTGAGAATCTGGAAAGTGGGTTATCAGATATGCTAAGAGTTGTGAAAGAAGGGGGTAAAGTCGTTGTGTTAGAATTCTCAAAACCAAAGTATTTCCCATTCAAACAGCTATATAATTTTTATTTTAATTCAATATTACCTAGAATAGGACGTTTAGTCTCAAAGGATAGCTCAGCATATACTTATTTACCGGATTCGGTCAAGAGCTTTCCCGATGGAGATAATTTTTTAAATGTATTGAAAAAAGTAGGTTACAAAGAAACCAGATGCAAGACACTCACTTTTGGAATAAGCTCAATTTACATAGGAACAAAATAATCATTTGTATCCTGCTGGCATTGATGTCAGTAGATGATGTGAAGGCGCAACGCGATACAAGAGAACACCTGGCATTCTACGACGAGCAGTGGATCCACTACGGCTTCCTCATTGGTTTGCACACTTCTAACTACCGAATAAAATACAACGAAGCATTCCTGGGTTCAGCGCAGGATAGTGTACACTCAATTGTACCAAATCGGCTTCCGGGTTTCAAACTTGGGTTTATAGCCAATATGCACGTATTTCAATACCTGGACATACGAGCATCCATCACCTTCGCTTTTTATGAATATGAACTGGACTATCGTTTCACCGATGGTACCAACCTGATTTCTCTACAGGATCCTACAATGGTGGAATTTCCCATTCTTCTCAAATATAAATCGCAAAGGCGCGGCAATACAGCATTTTATTTGCTGGGAGGAATCAATCCGGCATTTGAAGCATCTGCAAAAGGTGATGAAGCAAGTGCGGAAGAAACCCTTGAGACGACAGGTTTTAATGTAGCAATTGATATTGGAATAGGACTGGATTTATACTATCCATTGTTTAAGTTTTCTCCTGAATTAAGATACTCTTATGGCTTGAGTAACAGGTTGCAGCCAAGAATTAATAGCTTCAATACAGGACTGAGTTCTCTGGTGACTCACAACATTTCACTCATCTTTACCTTTGAGGGGGGACCTAAGTAATAGCTTTCCAGTCTTTGAAACTTGTTTCAGATAGCCTGCTAAGGCAAGCAGCAAAAAAGGTTGATATAATATTTTATATCGTTCTAATGTTCCGAAATTAGGCGTGGAAAATGCCAGAAAAGTAGCCATAATCACTGAATAGATTAACAACATCATCACTTCAAAAGAAGGTAGTTTCTTCTTTAGAGTCTGTTGCACTAATGCCAGTAAAATAACCAATAGCAAGAATGTATTCTGCAAACCTGCCGCCAATTGCAGAATTGTACTTCCTTCCCACAGCATTGGCCTGAACAATCCGGAAAACAAGGCAAGAGGACTATTCTTCACGAAAGAAAAGACGTCCGGACTGTAATCAGTAAAATTTATTCTGAAATCCGGATCAACACTCAATTTTAGTAATCGATTGTGATCAATTACAATCCTGTTAAGCAAGTTGCCAGGCTCGAAATTTGGGCTTAGATTTACAATAAAAAGTACGGCCGCTATTAACAAAACGGAAGGGACTATATATCTAATCAACACTTTGCTATAACGCTTTTGCCTAATTGTCCATTGGTAATAAAATGCAAAACCCAGCATAGGTACAAAAACAGCCGCTACATAATATTTTACTTTGATGAGTAAAATCAAGGCTAAGATCGACAATATGAAATTACGGATAAACATACCTTTCTCTTGTTTTTTGAAATCCAGATAAACTCCTAATAAAATAAACAGCGCAGCTATCACTATTGTCTCTTTCAAAATCCCCGATGTCCAGGCAAATAGTCCTGGAAAAACAAATAATACAGACCACCAAATATTCCTTTTCTGCCAGTCTGAGATTGAAAGCCTGACAAATAAAAACCATGAACCAGCAAATGAAATCATGGTAAAATAAAGGGTATTGATAAGATAACTGCCTCCTGTCAAAATACTTACCACACTCACTAACTTCGTAAAGAAAACTGCCCTTGGCTGTCTTTGAAAATACTCAGATATACTCTCTGAGGAATTAAAAAAATGTGCAAAATAAGTGGCAGGATCTTTAAAAAACAGTTCTTTCCAGGCAAGCGATGCATTCAGGTAAGTCATTGAATCAGATGCCGAACCAAATACAACTACTACTAAAAACCAAAGAAAAAGACCCGAAAGCAGCTTTGCTGATACACCAAAAATGAAATATAGTTTATTACCTCTTTCAACGAAATATTTCGAATACAACCACAAGAGTAAAAACAATATGGCAATATGAAAGAAATAATAAAGCATCAGTTGCGAATGATGAAGGTTCCAGCAACACATTCAAGGCATCTTTTTTCAAGGCAAAAGTGATTGTATTGCATGATCAACCCTTGAGAATCTAGCGCGGAAGACAGCCTGAAACCATTATCCTCCCATAGCCTAGTAATTTTGTTTTGCTCTGGCTTGATGTCCTCCAGTAATTCTAAAGCTTGCCGCATATAACTTTCCTGATTAAGATACACCGCATAGGCCGCCAGTAAAGGAGCTACTGTATTAACAAATAAATTCTCAATACTTTTCCTTCCCATCATGTAACTGCCTGCCTTTTTATATTCTTTACCAAAATCATAGTGCTTTTGCCAATAGGCCGATACACTTTTTCTGAAAGCATCAACTTTTACGGCAGTTGACTTTTCGTTGATTAGAAAACTAAAAAGGTTAGAAACAGCGGATAATATTGAAGCTAGCTGAGCTATTCGGACTGTCGGAAAATTAGCAGGTCTCAAACGAAGAAATTTCCACTGCTGTTTGGGGATTTCCCTCCCAATGATCTGATACTTTGTTGCGAGAAATTCATATTCCTGCCGTAATTCAACAGCATATTGATCAGATTCATCATGAAGAAAACCTGCCACGCCAAACAACAGAGCCTCCACCTGCATCGGCTGATCGACGTGTTTTTTGATAAGCTTGTAGGGCAAAGTCTGTGCTAACCTTAGAAATGCTTCATTATTAACGTTGAACCCGAAATATTGAAGCAATGTCTGATAAGCCGTTTCCTCCCAGTCATTTTTATTCTCCGCTAATCTACCTAATATGATATTAGATTTTTGTTCCAATCGCAGACTAACGGCCTTATCAATGAGTTCAAGTTTCCTAATTCTTGGCAATTGCTCAATTTCATCATGACATAGGATATCATTTCTATTGCTGATGAGTCTTTCGTATCTGCTAAACAGACTTTGTGGTACCCGGCCATTCAATTCCAGCACCGGGATTTCATTACCTTTGCTATTCAATACATCCTGATCATGATTCCAAACGACGTGTAGAATTACTGTGTCATAAGCTGGGTCATGCTGATGTTTGTGTTTATTCCAATCGGACGAGTTGACATGGATTTCTATATTCCCAACCAACCTGATATTGTCAATCATTATCTGACAATTCTCAAAATCGGGACCTGAATTATGCTGATAATTACCCTGTTTGATAATGGTCAGTTCACTGCCTGAATAAGTAGAAAGATTTTTTACATTGAAATGTAAATATTGCCAGATAAAATGAAGCAGCGACTCTTTCACAAAGCAAAAATCCTGTTATAGAAAATTACTCATTACCTCCTGCATCTCGCGGGCTTTCGCTGCTGCAGCCTCTGCAAATCCCTCACCATTATCAGCATAGATGATTCCTCTCGATGAATTCACCAGCATGCCACATTCACTGTTCATACCAAATTTACAAACAGCTTCCAGGCTGCCTCCCTGAGCGCCTACTCCTGGGATCAGGAAAAAATGTTTGGGCAAAAGAGTCCTCACCTTCATCAATACTTCGGGCCTTGTGGCTCCAACCACGTACATCATATTGTTCTCCGAACCCCATTCGGAACTCTTCTTAATTACCTTTTCGTATAATTTCTGATATGACCTCTCCAACATCAGATCCTGAAAATCCAAAGAACCTTTATTGGAAGTAGCTCCCAAAACAATTGCCCATTTGCCTTCAAATTCGAGATAGGGTGAAATAGAGTCCTCTCCCATGTAAGGAGCTACCGTAAGGCTATCAAAACCCATATTTTCAAAAAATGCTTTGGCATACATCTTTGAAGTGTTTCCAATATCACCTCTTTTGGCATCAGCGATCGTAAAGATGTTATCCGGGATGTATTCGATAGTTTTTTGCAAAGAATCCCAGCCCTTAGCACCTAGTACTTCATAAAAGGCCAAATTTGGTTTATAGGCTACTGCATAATCTTTAGTAGCATCAATTATTTGCTTATTAAACTCAAAAACCGGATCATCCGATTTTAGCAAATGGGGTGGGATTTTATCCAGATCGGTATCAAGTCCTACACACAAAAAAGATTTCTTAGCTGATATTTCCTGAAATAGTTGTTCACGGGTCATGTGATATTGTTCTTTACTTTCACTCGAAGTTACATGTAATCATCGATATAATTAAATAGCCCTACTAAAAACAATATTTGTCACATATTTTCAGGGTATAGTACAATTAATGATTTTCACTAAATTCAAGAATAGAGATACCTAAATGATGATATCAAAATCATCAAACAGTATTGAAAATCATTTTGATCAATAGGAGATCATCAACATCAAAAACGATTAATTAGCAAACAATTTCATTGCTTTACAATGTATTCAATCAACTAAGTTTCTCGCGATATAGCATCAATACCATTATAAAAAGTAAAACTCCAAGTAAGAAAACGTAATAATTTCTCTGCAATCCTTTTTCAGCAATAGGCGAATTATCCCCAATGACCACAAATGCACCCCAGTAGAAAGGATGTCTCATGATTCCCTTCGCCTCTTTTAGATAGGCTATCTTTGCAACGCGGAGCGCTTCACTTTTAGATTTTCCTTCGGACAGTTGTTGATAGAATTTTTCCATCAGCAGACTTGTTGATCGATCATCAACTTGCCAATGACTCATCACAACACTTGGAACTCCTGCATATGCAAAACCTCTTGCCAGACTTACGATCCCCTCACCTTTTACAATTTTCCCATATCCTGTCTCGCAGGCACTTAAAACAGCCAATTCAGCATCCAACTGCATATTGTAAAGTTCAAAAGTATGCAGATAACCGTCTTCAATACTATCCTTGTCCTGATAAAAAACCAGACTGGAATTCATAGGATCGGCATCATCTACAAAAGCATGCATCGCCATATGCAGTACGCTGGCCCTGCGAGCTTGTGCTTTAAATGACTTTTCAGTAGCATGATTCCCCACCACCGACTCTCCCGTCATAAACAACCCGGGCAGTGCCGCCTCTTCAGAGTTCCAGTACAAAGGAACTATGGCATTTTTATACTGTCGGTCATTGTTGGATCGAGCCTTATCAGGCACTTGATAACTTGGAGCAAAGCTCAGATATCGAAGGCTTTCAACATACTCATAAGGTTTGGACCGCAAGTGAAGAGAAGAATAGCCATAGGAAATATTGAAGTCTTCAATTAGATAAGCAAGCTCATTGACTGCATCTTCCGCTGGCGATTTCAACAGTGTTTCAAAAGGAATGTAGCCTAAGTCCGCATCGGGAATTATCTCCAGATGGCGGATTCCATCATCTGTTATCAAATCTTCAAATGGCGCTATTAACATTTGGTACAGTCGATGGCTATCAATAAAAAAATCATCCGCTGTATTCATCTTTTTTTGGTTTTGAAACAAGTTAAGCCCTGTTCTGAAATCCCTCGCTTTTTTAGCTAACACTTTTTTTGGTGGCAGTAACCTTACTTCAAATCCACTACCGGAAATATAAAAAGCATAGCTTACCGTGTCAGCCAAAAAATATGATATCAGACCTGTCTCATTATCGAGCAACTGATTAACATCTGATACTTTCGCTACTTCGTCTTTATAAAGCATCTCGTGATAGGCAGGATAATCATTTTCAAAAACTGTTGTGATACTGTCTAACAATTTGTTGTTGGTAAAAATCAAAGAATCATAGTGAGCAATAGCAATCGAATCTTTGTCACTTTTGGCTTTTTCTTCGAATTGTAACGCACGGAAACGTGCACCATCTGCTTTTCCGGATCTTTCCAATTCAAGCAACTCATGAGGTAATCCGGACCATCTTTTAGCACTCATCGTATTCAATGCATCTGATAGAATCCCTGTCTTACTGGCCTCACTGAAATAAAAACACTTTCCTAGATACTTTGAATCATCAAAGTCTCTAAAAGCCAAAAAATTAGCAGCTATCGCTGATTCATAAATACTTGCAGTTACTTCCTGAAAACCTCTTTTATCATCGAGCAAAAAATAGGTTTTCCTGATCATTCTGATTGCATTATCCATCAAATTGTGAAGTATCAGAACGGTTTCCAAATCTTTTCGATTTTTATTCTGCCTGTATTGCGCCAGTAGTACTTCTGCTTTTTCACTTAGGTAATTGAGATAAGAAGGTTTAAATATCGCAGTTTCTATACCTGGAGTGTCATAAATATCTTCCGATTGCCATCCGGGGTGATTAACTTCAATTGCCTGCTGAATATACCGCAACGATCGATCGAATTGGTTCCGCTTTCGGTGTAAAACAGACAACATTTGATAAATGGTTTTCAATGTTTGATCCTGCGGTCCGTAATACTCCATACAGATATCTATCGCCACATGCAGATATATGGCGGCCTCATCAAGCTGATTGGATTCAAGATAGGTTTTCCCCAATTCATAGTACGCCAGGATGAGGTTATAATTACTCGGAGAATTAATAGCTTCGAGCACTTTGATAGCCTCAATCCCACGGCTTATTGCCTCATCATAATTTTCCGATCCTCTTTCTACCCTGATCAAACAAAAGAGCAGCGAACTCGCCAACTCAGGATTGTTATTTTTCAATTCATCTAAAAACTGATACGCTTTTTTCAAATAGACTCTGCTGGAATCATATAACTCCTGCTTCTCAAGATTTTCGGCCAGCCGGATATAAAAACCAGCGCTTTCGATATGACCTTTACCATATAAGCTCAATTGATTTTTAAGCCCCTGCATCAGGTATTGAAAACCTTTTTTCGTCTCTCCACTATTTGATAAAAGAATACCCAGATTACTGATCACCGTATTATAAAGACTACCTTTTTTATTATTTTTTTCCAATACCCGGACAGATTCTTCCAGGTACGCAGCGGACTCTTGCAGTAAATTCCTGTTGGCAAATGTAGATGCCATATTGTTTAAGGTTGGTACCATTTTAGGATCATCTTCGGCATACAAGGTTTTCATAATCTCATAAGATATTTTAAAATTCCTTGTTTCATTTCGTATGTCGCCCATCTTCCCACATAAAACTCCGAAATTTGCATAAGCAACGGCAAGATCGTGCCGATTGTATCCATCAGCGCGCTTGTAGGTAGCGATAGCATTTGTATAAAAATATTTGGATGAATCGTATTTCCCCATCAGTAAGTTCGCATTCGCAATTTCCACCAGAACAGAAGCTTCAAAATGTGTACCTGCTCGCTCTTCCTGATATAGCTGATGCAGAACCTGCTTGGCTTTTTCGATGCTCTCCTCCTGCTTTCCTGTTTGTCTCCATAAAAGCTCGATCAACTTTCTTTCTGCTTTGAAATAGAGGTCCCTGTCAGAGATGGAATCAGCCAGATCGCGAGCCTTTAGAAATGAATATTTACTTTCCTCGAACCTGGCATAACTCATCAAGCTAATTCCCTCCTCAATCAAAAGCTTAAATTTGTCAGTATCTGATTGCTGCTGGCCTTTGGATTCGACAGAAAACAACATTAGATTAATGACTAATGACAGCAGGAAAAGAGGTGTTTTTTTGATCATAATTAGATTTTAATCGCCTGAATTACTCTTTTAGCTTGGGATACTATAAAAGCGTTCTACCATAAAAATGTTAGATTGCTACATCATAAATACACCTGAAAGTATGCTACCCCTTAGCTGCATTAGTAAACCCTTCTCTTTTTAATTTCCAAATTCACACGGGTAAAAATCCATAGAAGTAGCAAATATCAAAACGGAATTTCCCTGCTCAAAACTTGTTTGATAGTGATAAAGATGCCTCAATCACTTTTTTTTCAAAGATTTTAATGACTAAATTTAGAATGATTGACAAATAAACATAATATGCAGTTTTTCACAATTAGGTTTGTACCAGGCTATCTGATTTTCATAACGAGAATTTTATCTATCGAATCAAACTGCCTATTTGCTATTCACAAAATTGACGGGTGATCTAAATGACCGATTTCAACCAGGATGTCAGGCACTCAATTTTGTTAATTGTCAAAGATCAATGACAATAATTTTTAAATGAGTTTAAAAAGAATGGGAGATCAAAACATACATACCAATTCGAACATTGAAATGAGACATCAGTTCATTCGGCATTTGCTTGATGACATTGAAGCATTGGAAATTCTATTAGAAGAAGGGAAAATAGAAAAAGGAATTACGCGCATAGGGGCTGAACAGGAGTTTTGTCTTGTAACCCCTTCCTGGCGTCCCTCACCCGTGGGAAGTCAGGTACTTGATGAAATCAATGATCCTCATTTTACTACTGAGCTGGCAAAGTTTAACCTCGAAATAAACCTTGATCCCATTGAATTGAAAAACAGCGCTTTTCAAACGATGGAAACGCAACTGAGAGAACTCCTTCATAAAGCTAAGAATGTATCTCAAAATCATAATAGTCAGGTCTTACTAACAGGAATACTTCCATCAATTTCGAGCCATGAAGTAGGGCTTGAGTTTATGACGGAACATGCAAGGTATTTTGCTCTCAATGAAATGTTCACAAAGCTTCGCGGTACTGATTTCAGCCTGCACTTATCAGGTGTTGACGAATTATCAGTAAAGCATCACACAGTAATGTTTGAAGCCTGTAACACCAGTTTTCAAATGCATCTGCAGATAGATCCGGATGATTTCATTAACAGCTACAACTGGTCTCAGGCGATAGCAGGTCCTATTTTAGGGATCAGTGTCAATTCCCCCCTGTTGCTGGGTCGTGAGTTATGGCAGGAAACACGAATTGCCCTTTTTCAGCAAAGCATAGATACACGAAGTATTTCGCAGGCTTTAAAAGACCAGCAGCCGAGGGTAACATTTGGTGACTCGTGGGCTGAGGGCTCTGTCGCCGATATTTTCAAAAACGAAATTTCCCGCTATAAAATTATTCTTTCCAAAGACATTGAGGAAAACTCACTCGATCTGGTTAGAAATGGAGATATTCCAAAACTAAGAGCGCTCAATTTACACAATGGCACCATCTATCGATGGAACAGAGCTTGCTATGGTGTTGGTGGTGGCAAAGCACATGTTAGAATAGAGAACAGATATATTCCTTCCGGGCCAACAGTTTTGGATGAAATGGCAAATTTTGCATTTTGGGTTGGACTAATGGTAGGCCGACCAAAAAAGTATGAAAATGTACATGAGTTAATGGACTTTTGCGATGCAAAATCTAATTTCATGAAATCTGCAAGACACGGTTGTGAATCTAAAATGATATGGATGGGGGAAGAAATATCTCTGAAGGCATTGATCATTGATACTTTACTTCCCATTGCCTATGCAGGACTCAAAAAAGTGAATGTAGATGAAAAGGATATTAACAGGCTTCTGGCTGTTATTGAAAAAAGAGTAGAAACCCATACGCCTGCCCAATGGATGATCAAAAGTTATAGAAATCTAAAGAAAAAAATGAAACCAGACGAGGCTTTGATAGCTCTCACAAGCGAGATTCATGCAAATCATTCGACACAAAAACCTGTACATGAATGGAAAGTTTCGGTAGCAGATGAATACATAGAAAGCAATGCCACTAAACTTGGTCATATTATGTCCGACAAGTTATTTACCGCATTTATGAATGATACTGTTGAACTAACCATCAACATCATGAAATGGAAAAACATTCGTCATATTCCGGTTGTTGACGAAAATGAACAATTAGTCGGATTATTGACCAGAACTCATATTGAAAACTTAAAGAAAAAGATGAGCCTGACAAATGAGTCAATATTAGTATCGAAAATTATGGAAAAAGACATGATTATTGCAGATACTTCGACAGGTATCGAAAAGGCCATCAATATTATGAAAAAAAATGAAATCGGATGTCTGCCAGTGCTACAAAAAAATCAACTTGTAGGGATTGTCACCATTGAAGATTTGAAAAGGTTTGAATATGATTAAAGTTTATAGCCGGGCCACCGACAGCTTTTTAGAAACCAATCGGACAATTGGTAAAATTGAAAGCAATGAACAAGGGCCTACTATTATCTTCTTTTGTGGTATTCATGGCAATGAGCCTTCAGGAATATTTGCCCTCAATCAGGTCTTTCAGGAAATCAAAAAAAAAGAAATCCCCACAAAAGGGAATGTATATGCTTTCGCTGGTAATATGTGGGCATTGAAAAGATCCGAGCGATTTCATAAAAAAGACCTCAACAGGCTTTGGTTTGGAAAAAGAATGAAAGCCCTTGAGCAAGATGATTTCGAACCGGAAAATGAAGATGAAAAGCAACAGGCATTGATTTTTAAAGCTTTTCAAGAAGTGTTGTCACAAAAAAAAGGACCTTTTTACTTCTTTGATCTGCACACCACTTCCAGTGAAACAATTCCATTTCTAACTGTCAACGACAGTTTGCTGAACAGAAAATTCACTAAACAATATCCCGTCCCGTTAATCCTCGGCATTGAAGAGTATCTCGACGGCACACTGCTAAGCTACATCAATGAGCTCGGTTATGTCTCTTTTGGTTTTGAAGCCGGTAGTCATAATGATCCGAAATCTATTGAGAACCATAAAGCATTTGCCTTCCTGTCTATGGTATTCTCAGGAGTAGTTGATAAAAACCTGATTGACTATAATCACTACTTCTCAATGTTAGGCGGAAATAAAAGTGAATTCTATGAAATATATCACAGGCACGCTGTAAAACCTGAAGATGAATTTGTCATGAAACCCGGATTTGTAAATTTTCAGTCCATCTCAAAAGGACGTCATCTGGCAAATGTCAATGGCCAGCCTTTGTATGCACCTGACCACTCTAAAATTTTTATGCCTCTATATCAGATGCAGGGTGATGATGGATTTTTCCTGATTAGAAAAATCCCGGCTTTCTTACTCAGTTTATCTGCATTTCTCAGAAAGCTTAAAATTGACAGACTACTGGTTGGTTTACCGGGAGTAAGGAAATCAGCAGTTGAAAAAGACTCACTGTTGGTTAACTTAAAAACAGCCCGCCTATTGGCAAAGCCATTTTTGCACTTATTAGGATTCCGGAGCAAAACTGCGGACAAAACCCATTTGATTATCAGAAATCGTGAGATAAATGCAAAAACGAAAGACTATAAAGGTGAATTATGGTACCAGCAGTCGTAAGGTCGATGTGACAAGAATTTACACTTCTGATTTTTCAAATCAAGTTTAAACTCCGCAGAAGCATCAGACAGTTTGTCTGCCCTTTCTGACCCTGAGAAAAACAAAGACTATGACTATCGCTACTACACTGATGATTAACCAGACATAAATCCCATTCATCTCCGACGCTATTGGCTGATCATCTCCTATCACCACAAAAGCACTCCAGAAGAACGGGTGCTTTTTTGTAGCTGGAGCAGACTCAAGATAGCTCAGCTTAGCCTGTCTCAAAGCACTACTTTTTGTTTGCCCTTCTGATAGATACTGATAGAATTTCTCCATGATTTCTTTAGTGGATTGGTCATCGACCTGCCAGTGGCTCATCACTACACTGGGCACCCCGGCATAGGCAAATCCTCTTGCCAGACTGATGATCCCTTCGCCATTGACTAACTTACCATAGCCGGTCTCGCAAGCACTTAGAACAGCCATTTCAGCATTCAAACGCATGTTGTACAATTCAAAAGTATGCAGAAAACCATCTTCAATACTGTCCTGATCTTGGTAAAACACCAGTTTCGAATTCATCGGATCTTCATCATCAACAAAAGCATGCATTGCCAAATGAAGTACCTGTGCATCTTTGGCTTTTTCCTTAAAACTTCTCTCAGTTGCCTGTTTGCCAATTTTTGCGTCACTTTTAAAATAGGTTCCTATCGCCTCTGCCTCTTCTCCATTCCACTCCAGGTCTACAAAAGCATCTCTGAATTTGCCTAAAGATCTCAATGCAACCTGTTGATCAGATACATTTTCATAAGCCGGAGCATAGCTGAGAAAATCCGTTGTGATTGCATCTGATCTGGTCTTATCATCAAACAACAAATCAGAAGAATAAGCATAAGATATATCATACTTTTTGATCAGATAGGGATAAGCAGCATAATTAATCACCGTCTGATTGACTGGTTCGGTCAACAATAATTCAAAGGGAAAATATCCTAATTCACCATCAGGTATGATGATTAACTTATCTTTAGATTCCAACTGAATCTCATCAGCAAACTGACCGAGTAGTGTCGTATATAACTGATGTCCCAACGTTCCTATCTGGTCTTCATTATTGATATCATCTATCATCCGAAACTGATCGATTAAGCTGGCAAAATTAATCACTGTACTGTTGAAATTTACCGTATCTGCAATCTGCACCAAGTCACTTTGATCCTTTGAAATGAAGAAAACATACTTACCGTACTCGGATAAAAAGTAATCACAGATCAATGAGGAGTCATCCAACCGTTCTTGGATAGATTTGATATCAGAACGATTTCCTGCATACTTTATCCGATAATAATCTGCATAGTTCTGCTCTAAAACAGTAGTGAGACTATCCAATGCAACATTTAACCTAAACAACTTGCTCTCACTTTCTTTAATCAATGTTGTATCATTGGTATTCTTAGCTTTGTTGAGCTGCGATTTTTGAAAGGAAAGACCATTTTTGATGTTACTTTCCAACGTGATCAGCTCCTCCGGTACACCCGACCATTTCATAGCATCTGTAGAATTTAAGGCATCCGTGAGTAGAGATGATTTAGCTCCGGAAATAAAATAGTAGCATCTTTCCAGATATTTCTGATCGTTTTCCCTTTGATATAGTGCCTGGTAGTATTTAACGCCTAATTCAAAAAAATCATTAAAAACTTTATTAAAACGCTGTTTGTCCTCCTGCTTGTAAGTTGATTTTCTTAAAATCCCTAACCTCAAATCCAGGTCATCAAACATCTTCTGCAAAAATTCCCTGTCTACATCAGCTTTATCTTCCAGATATAACTCAGTAAGAACTTCTAACTTTAATCCGAGAGCGGATGATGCTAAGATCTCATTATTACTCTCCCCAATGGGTGGAATTTCTAATTCTCCCACTTTTAAGTTTGGATAAAGAAAATCCAAACTCTCTTCAATATAATCCAGTGCTTGCTGTTTTTTCCCTTGTTTAAAGGAAAACTCCGCTAATACATATAATGAATAAAAGGTCTGTAATACTTGCGTCTCTTTAATTTTTTTACTCACCATGAGTGATTTAGTCATCATTTTCTCCGCTAACTCAAAATCTTCTTTTCCCTTATAAATATTGGCCAGAATCTGATAAAAAATTGAAAGCTGATAGTAATTATCAGGCTGTTCAAGCTGTAGTTTCGCAATCAAATCTTCCATTCCGTTTATTGATTTCTCATAATTTCCCATGCCAGACTGATTTGCAAAGTGCAGATTGTACACAGTCCACAAAAGTGCGGGGTTTGAAGTTTTTAGCTGATCTTCAAATTGCAGTACTTTTTCAAAATAATAAGAAGCTGAATCATACAAGGTCATTTTAGTGAGAGCCTCTCCGATTGGTAGATAGTAGGTAACGACATCCAGATTTGTATCACTATTGGTTTTTAGCCAGTTGCTTAAAGCCTGATGTTGATAGTTTAGACCTTTTTGGTATTGTCTCATATCCACATATAGTGTACCGAGGTTTTTCAATACCCTGTTGTATAATGGCCCATTCTGCTTGTTTAGTTTGAGAATTCTGAGAGCATCTTCAAAATATCTGATAGAAAGTGCAGATTCTCCTCTCAAAGCATAACTGACTGCAATGTTATTGATATTGTTGACGATTAATATATCATCATCACCATAAAGCTTTCTTTGTATCCCATCCGCTTCAAGATAACACTGATGTTCTTCAACCAATTGCCCTAATCTGCTATGCAATATTCCTTTATTAGCATAGCATGAAGCGAGTGCTCTCAATGACTCCTCATCATCTTTTTGCAATATTCGGATAGCCTTCTCGTAGGTCTCCATCGCAATCTCAAATTGACCTGCCACCTGATTGATATTAGCCAAATGAAATGTAATAAACCCCTCCTCATATGAAGCACTATCAAGGTATGTATTGACGTGATTTAGTGCACTGTCCGCAAGTATTGCTGCATCTTTCAATCTGTATTGTCGCCAGATCGTTTCGATCATGTAACCAGTACATTGAAAATATTTTTCCCAGTCTTTTAACTGCTCGCTGATCATTACGGCAGAATCATATTTTGCCTCTGCCTCAGCATTTTTATTTTTGGCAATCAGGGTATCACCTTCTTTGATCAGTTGGTTTAATTTCACAGAATCTGCCTCTATCTGACCCCAAGACGCATGTACGGAAATAAGTGAGACTAGTAACGCAAAAAAAAATCTTTTCATACTGCTAAAATAGGTTATTCCAAACAACAGAAAAAACCCTCCAAAGAGCAGTTCGAAGGGTATATCAATCTAAATGATGATGAGTCATTTATACCTAAATTCTATAGTATGTACAATTTAAATGCAGGAAACCCTGATGTAGTTGCCCGATGTATTTTTTATTGTTTCAGGAGTTTAAATCTGTAACGTCCGTCATCAGTGATGACTGTCAATTTCATTTTTCTGTGGGTTAAAAACGTAATCTCTCCAAAGTAAGAGAAGACTTCATCATTAACCGAATCGTAAAACTGCATATCGATGTAAGTGAACCTATCATCATCGAAATCCCGCTCCAATAACAAGCCCCAATCTCCTTCGAAGATAGACAACAGAGAATTGTCATTGTAAGTTGCAGTATAGTCATCGAAGAAAGTAATCTGATCATCCTGATAGAAGCCTATTACATTATCGTTGAAAAGAGACCAATCTTCTCTGAAAGTAGCTCTTTCGATCTTCCAGGTACCTGTAACCCGGCGCTCTTTTCTATTTAATATCTGATCGTCGGTACAACTCGATAGTATCACTATCGAAAGTAACATAAATATGAGTATTCTTTTCATGTGCTTGAGTTTTGAGTTGCTATTTATAAAGCAACTGTTATGCCAAAACGTTTATTTAATTGGATAGATTTCCAAAAAAATCAGCTATTTCATGCTTTTTCACTCAATTCGAGCCATCGAAACTCAATTTCCTCCAGTTTTTCAGTAATTACTTCAATTTCTTTACTGATATTCATCAGAACTTCGTGATCCGCAGCTCCCTGATTTAACTGTTCGATCAGTTCAGCTTTTTTCTTTTCCAGTTCCGGCATTTCAACTTCTATAGCCTCCAGTTCCCTCTTTTCCTTAAAACTCAGTTTAGCCTTATGCTGCTCTTTTGGTTGCTGAGTTTTGACTTTATCTTCTGTGACAGCCTGCTTGCTCTCCTTTTGTTGAGATGCTTTCTTAGCTTCCTGGCGATAATCAGTGTAATTGCCATTAAAATCTCGGATCACCCCGTCTCCTTCAAAAACAAATAAATGATCTGCCAACCGGTCCATAAAATACCGATCATGTGAAACAATCATCAGGCAACCGTCAAACTTTTCCAGATAATCTTCCAGAATATTAAGGGTCATGATATCCAGGTCGTTGGTAGGCTCATCGAGAATTAAAAAATTAGGATTTCCCATCAG
>JBCBHL010000049.1:0-27822 GCA_038525605.1 Bacteroidota bacterium | reverse complement strand
AATTTCTTAAAATTACAAAGTTTGACAGTTGTAACATCGAAAATTTATCTATACAAAACTTAACGTGATAATGTCTATTAATGCTTTTATATTTGCTCCATGAATAAAAAAGTAATTCTGATAATACTGGATGGCTGGGGATTGGCATCCAATAAAGAAGTTTCTGCAATTGATCAGGCCAACACACCTTTTATGGACGGATTGTATGGCCAGTATCCTCACTCAAAGCTGGAGGCTTCCGGGTTAGCAGTGGGTTTACCTGAAGGTCAGATGGGAAATTCCGAAGTGGGCCATATGAATATTGGTGCAGGAAGAGTGGTGTATCAGGATTTGGTGAAAATTAATAACGCTGTAAAAGATGGCTCTATGGGTGAAAATCCCGCTTTAAAAGAGGCGATTGCCTATGCCAAGAAGAATGGAAAACCTGTTCATCTGATGGGTTTGTTATCTGATGGCGGGGTTCATTCTCACCTTGATCATCTGAAAGGTTTGTGCTCCGTTTGTTCTGATGCAGGTCTGGAAGATGTTTTTATTCATGCATTCACCGATGGTAGGGATACTGATCCTAACGGTGGACAAAAATACCTTGCCGATTTACAGAACCACCTTGATAATAGTACCGGAAAAATTGCTTCGGTGACGGGAAGATACTATGCAATGGATCGTGATAACAGATGGGAGCGGGTAAAGCTGGCTTATGATGCCATGATTCATGGGGTTGGTGAAAATACAACTGATGTAGTGAGCGCTGTAAAGGCCTCCTATGAAGCAGGCATAACTGATGAATTTGTCAAACCTATGGTAGCGACAAATGCATCGGGAGAACCTGTTGCTAAAGTTGCGAAAGATGATGTGGTCATTTGTTTCAATTTCAGAACCGATCGTGGACGTCAAATTACGAAAGCGCTGACTCAGGAAGATTTTCCGGAGCAGGAAATGAGGAAAGTACCTTTGTATTATGTCACAATGACTAATTATGATGATACTTTCAAAGGTGTTCACGTACTTTTTGATAAGAACAATCTTGAAAATACGCTGGGAGAAGTATTGGCCAGCAATGGCAAGAAGCAAATCAGAATTGCTGAAACGGAAAAGTATCCTCACGTAACATTTTTCTTTTCAGGAGGTCGAGAGGACGAATTTGAAGGTGAGTCGAGGTTACTGTGTCCTTCACCTAAAGTGGCTACTTATGATTTAAAGCCGGAGATGAGTGCGGAAGACATCAGGGATAAAATCATTCCGGAATTACAGAAAAAAGAGGCAGATTTTATTTGTCTGAATTTTGCTAATCCTGACATGGTGGGTCATACAGGTGTTTTTTCTGCAGCAGTGAAAGCATGTGAAACAGCAGACAAGTGCGCTGAGGCTGTAGTTGCTGTAGCGCGTGAAAATGGTTATTCCAGCATCATCATCGCGGATCATGGCAATTCAGATATCATGGTCAATCCGGATGGTAGCCCTCATACGGCTCATACGACTAACCTGGTTCCTTGTATTCTGGTTGATGATCAGTATGATGGGGGAATTAAAGATGGAAAACTGGGAGACTTAGCGCCTACAATCTGCAAGATGATCGGAGTTCCGATTCCAGCTGAAATGACAGGCGACATTCTGATTTAGATTCTATGAAATTATTATTGAACATTTGCCTGATTGCCGTAGTGCTGTCGGTAGTTGCCTGTGAAAACGTGCCAAAGGAAACACAAACAGTTAAACGCTATTTTGATGTAGATTCGTTAATTTCAGGGACCATTCAAAAGACTTTGCAGAATAAAGATTCGTTGCAAATCAATAAAATTGTTGAAATTGACGGTGAAGAAGAGCAAAAATCCTTCTATTTGGATCAGGAAGGTTTGGAAAATGAGATGAGACTTTTCAGCATCATGGATCTAAACAATCCGGCTCTGGCGTTTTCCTACGATAGCCAGGAAAGTGATGGAAGAATGGACTATCGTCTGAAAGCTACTGAAAATCAAACAGGTATTATCTCGCTTTCAGTTACAAAAAAAGGAAATGCGCAGATTTTAGAAGCCTTGTTTAGTGAAAATAATCCGATATATTACACGTCACGTCAGCTAAAATTGAGGGTTGAAAATGGAACTATTCAATCTTTCGAAATGACAGGGAAACAAAAAATGGTATTTAAAGATACCATTCACTACTCAATGAAGGGAATAATTACAAATTAGTATCGACATGGAACAAAACGACTCAAGGCTTCAAAAGCGCCGTATTAACAAAGAGGGGATTGCGAAGCTCAAAAAACTTTTTACTTACCTGGATCCGTATATCGGGAAATTTTTACTGGGTATGGCCGCACTGGTTGTGAGTAGTGTCATTCTCACTTTTTTTCCGCTGCTATTAGGTAAGTTGATCGATATTGCCAAAGGAGAATCATTTTTAATATTTGATACGATTGGCTCTGTCGTACTAACGCTTTTATGCATTGTTCTGGTGCAAAGTGTGCTGGCTTTTGCACGGGTATACCTGTTTTCTGTTGTCAGTGAGAAATCAATGGCCAGCCTTAGAACTGACTTGTTTCGACAGATTTTAAGTTCGCCGATGACATTTTTCGATGAAAGCAGGACGGGTGAATTGATGAGTAGAATTTCCTCGGACGTTACTTTATTGCAGAGCACATTTACTACTACATTCGCAGAATTGGTAAGGCAGGTGATTACGTTGATTATAGGGATAGGCGCTATTTTATACATCGCTCCGAAACTTACAGTACTCATGTTGGCAATCTTTCCGGTAATGATCATTTTGGCAATGGTCTTTGGTAAGATGATCAGAAAAAAGACCAGCGAAACCCAAAGAGAATTAGCCAAGAGTAGCATCATCGTTGAAGAATCACTCCAGGGTATTCAGGTGGTGAAATCCTTCACCGGAGAGCAGTTTGAAATAAACCGTTATAAGAAAAGCCTTAAAAGAACTATCGAAACAGCTATTAAAGCTGCGATGTACAGAGCGGGGTTCGTTTCTTTCCTTATTCCAACGATTTTTGGAGTGATCACAGCAGTCATGTGGTACGGCGCAACTCTTTTGCAGTCAGGAGAAATGCTGCCTGGCGATCTGGTGTCATTTGTCTTGATGATGGGATTTGTCGGAGGGTCTATCGCGGGGCTTGGAGGAATTATCACTCAGATACAGACAGCTATCGGTGCTTCTGAGCGTGTTTTAGAGATAATGGAAGAGGAAAAAGAAGAAGGAATTTACTCTAAAGAAGCAGTGGAGCCGATCGAAGGAGAAGTTAGTTTTCAATCTGTTGAGTTCAGTTATCCAACGAGACCGGATATTACTGTGTTGGACAAGCTAAGCTTCGATATCAAAAAAGGACAGAAGGTTGCCCTTGTCGGTAAAAGTGGAGCGGGGAAATCAACAATCGCACAGGTATTACAAAACTTTTATTCTGCGGGTGAAGGAGCGGTTCTTGTGGATGGCAAGCCAATCGATGATATAGGGCTGAAGAGACTAAGATCGAATATCGGAATTGTACCACAGGAAGTAATATTGTTTGGTGGCAGCATCAGAGAGAATGTATTGTATGGTAAGCCGGATGCAACTGAGGAAGAAATCATTGATGCTTGTAAAAAGTCCAATGCGTGGCAGTTTATCGAAACCTTCCCGGAAGGACTGGATACGGTAGTTGGTGAAAGAGCGGTGAAGCTCTCAGGTGGTCAAAGACAAAGAGTAGCCATTGCCCGTGCTATATTGAAGAATCCTGCTATCTTAGTATTGGATGAGGCGACTAGTTCCCTCGATGCTGAATCGGAACACCTGGTGCAACAGGCATTGGAAGTGCTCATGGAAGGTCGTACTACGCTGATAATCGCTCACAGGTTGACGACTATCAGAAATGCCGATAAGATACTCATCTTAAAAGATGGAAAAATTGTAGAGTCAGGAACTCACGATGAACTTTTAAATATATCAGAAGGAAATTATAGCAACCTGGTGAAGCTTCAGACAGAAGGTACAGACGCGTAATAACTTCTGAAAAATTAAAAATATTTTACTTTTTGTATTGATAGGTATCCTTTTTATTGCCTAATAAATTAGATAATTACATTCCATTATTGAAATATTATTATTTATTTTGCAAAACGTAGTAATTTGAGTGATTAAATTACTTGTAGGAGAACTCAAAGCTAACGAAACTCAAGAAATATGCTTTTATCCGTGTTGGGTGGTACAAACGAGCCCATCTTATTTGGTGTCTTCGGGGTGGTAATAGTTGCATTTCTGCTGGTAGACCTGGGTGTATTTCACAAGAAACATCATAAGATCAGCCAGAAAGAAGCATTATTGCAGTCTATTTTTTGGGTAGCTGTCTCTTGTGCTTATGGCGCTATCATCTATTATAAAGGAGGCGGTTCCAAAGATGCAATCGAGTTTTTCTCAGCTTACGTCACAGAAAAGGCTCTGTCGGTTGACAATATCTTCGTCATTCTGTTAATTCTCAAATATTTTAATGTAAAGGAAGAGTATTACCATAACATCCTTTTTTGGGGGATACTGGGAGCGATCGTTTTCAGAGCGATATTTATATTTTTGGGCGGACTGCTGATATCTAAGTTCAGTGGTATTTTATTGATCTTTGGTGTCTTTCTTTTGTATTCCGGAATCAAAATCTTCAATGAAGATGAAGAAATGGAAATTGAACCGGAGAAAAACATCATCGTAAAATATGCCAGAAAGCTGTTGCCAATTTCCAGACAGGATTACGGAGGAAAGTTCTTTTTCAAGAAGATGGGCAAAACGATCTTTACGCCACTGTTTATTGTGATATTGTTGATTGAATCAACGGATTTGATTTTTGCTGTTGATTCGATACCTGCCGCATTCGCAATAACCAGAAATGAATTTGTGATCTACACATCTAATATTTTTGCAGTGATGGGACTCAGAGCGATGTTCTTTTTACTGGCTAATATCCTCGATAAATTTTACTTGTTACAAAAAGGGCTATCAATCGTTTTGGTTTTCATTGGTGCCAAAATGATTCTGGAAGCGGATTGGACTAAAGTAGCTTTTGATTATTTCAATCTTAACTTCTCCGTACACATTTCACCTTTCCTTTCATTTGCGGTGATCATGATTACTTTGACAGGCTCGATCGTGTTGTCGCTGATTTTTCCACAAAAAGAAAAGGCTGAGGTAGCAGGATAAATTTGATTATGCTAAACAGCCGAGAAATCTGTGCTGGATTCAAAGCTTCATCTTTTCAGAACATCAAAGCAATTGTTGATTTTCTAATCATTGACTTTATTTCATTAGAAACGTAAAGCATGTCAATTGCGAAGAATGTACTCATCTTTATTAGCACTAATGATCTTGCTGAATAGTTGAATCAATCAGATTTTGATACTATCACATGAATCAACAATTAGAGATATCAAAAAATCAGAGGTACACTGTGGATTTCTGGCTAAAACCCTATTTTCTTACCGTAAATACCGTTTTTGTCGAGCGCTTCAATGGAATCTTCCACTTTCTTTTTCAGAGAAACTTTATAGTCGTCCAGGTTTTTACCGATCTCCTCATTATGCGATCCGATAATTTGCGCTGCGAGGATACCAGCATTTTTAGCGCCATTCAAGGCCACTGTGGCCACTGGTACACCGCCGGGCATTTGTAGAATAGACAATACAGAATCCCAGCCATCAATGGAATTACTGGATTTTACTGGAACTCCGATCACAGGTAATGAAGTCAGTGAAGCCACCATTCCAGGTAGGTGAGCCGCACCTCCGGCACCTGCAATAATTGCTTTCAGGCCTTTTTTTCTCGCATTTTCAGCATATTCCACCATCCTGTGCGGCGTTCTGTGCGCCGATACGATGGTTACTTCAAATGCTACATCGAGTTCTTCAAGTACTTTTGCCGCTTCTACCATTACTGGTAAGTCAGACTGACTTCCCATAATAATGCCTATCAATGGTTTACTCATGCTTTTACCTTTAAGAGTGATTTAATATGATTGGTTTTCTCAAAAAGAGAGTTTTTGTCTTTGTCAACAATTGTGATGTGGCCCATCTTTCTAAAGGGTTTGGTAACTTTTTTTCCGTATAAATGAATATGAGCTCCGGATATCGCCATTACCTCATTCATACCTTCGTAGATAGCCTCACCAGTGTAGCCTTCCTCCCCAAGAAGATTTACCATCGATGCTGGAGCGAGTTCGTTTGTATCGCCAAGTGGTAAGCCAAAAATGGCTCTCAAATGCTGCTCGTATTGAGAGCAGTGGTTGGCTTCAATCGTTTGATGACCACTGTTGTGAGGTCTTGGCGCTACTTCATTCACTAAAATTTCTCCTGATTTAGTCAGGAACATTTCTACTGCAAGAATACCAGTCATATTCAGTCTTTCAATGACTTGTTGCGCTACTTCCTGCGCTTTTGCCACATACTCTTCACTGATGCTGGCAGGAGCAAACAGATACTCCACCAAATTGGCTTCCGGGTGAAAAACTAGCTCTACAACCGGGAATGATTTGATTTCGCCGTTGCTACTTCTTGCCACAATCACAGCCAGTTCCTTTTCAAAGTCGATGAGTTTCTCCAGCAGCCCCGGCGCGTCAAAGCCTTTTTCAAGATCTTCCGATGTTCTGATGAGCTGTACTCCTCTGCCATCATAGCCACCTTTACCCATTTTGTTCACTGCGGGTAGGAAATCGGCGTTTGCTTTTACCTCTTCGAGCGATTCGGTTAAAATAAACTCTGCAGTCGGAATTCTGTTGACCTTGTAAAATGTTTTTTGTTTACGCTTATCCTGTATCAACTCAATGATTTCAGGTTCAGGAAATACTTTTTTACCTTGTTCCTGGAGTGCTTTCAATGCTTCCGTATTGACATTTTCTATCTCTATAGTGATGATATCACAGTCTTGTCCAAATGCGAGTACAGTCTCAAAGTCGGTAAGGGATCCGTTCACAAATTCGTGAGCAATTTTGCTACAGGGAGCGTTAGGGTCTGGGTCCAGAATCTTAAGGTCCACGTTGAAATCTAAGGCAGACTGCAGTAGCATCTTACCCAACTGGCCACCCCCTAAAATTCCGAGTTTGGATTGTGTAATATTCATGCAGCAAATATATAGCAAAGGTTTTCACGAAAGATTTATTATGAGGATTTTTGATTTAATGGATTAGCCGATATTGTTATTTAATTCATAATTATGAATTCATAATTAACATACAGTTTCAAAATCCGACTGATAAAAGATTGAAAATCACTCAATACCAAACTAAATGTGATCACATCTGATAGATATTAGACTTTGGATACTAGAGACTAGACATTAGACAAAAGATTAAAGACATTTGTATATCCCTGAATAAGGTTGACTACAATAAAAAAATGTAATAATAAAAGTCGTGTAGCAAATCTGAAGCTTTGAAAAATCAGGCCGTTAGTTGGCCAACGATCACTTCTGCATGAACTCTGGAATTTTCTATGAACCATTTGTTGGTTTTCAGACCGCCACAGATCACTCCAGCCAGGTAGAGACCCTTTACATTGGTCTCCATCGTTTCAGGGTTGTGTTCAGGAGTTTTATATTCATCAGTACCGATTGCGATACCAGCTTTTTCAAGAAAAGAAAAATCCGGTTGATAGCCCGTCATGGCCAATACAAAATCGTTTTCGAGTGTTTTTTCACCCTCAGGTGTTTCAATGAGAACAGTATCTTCTTTGATTTCTTTTATCTGACTGTTGAAGTAAGAAATAATCTCTTCTTCTTTGATTCTGTTTTCCAGGTCTGGCTTTACCCAGTATTTCACTGATTTACCAATCTCATTTTCCCGAATCACCATTGTAACTTCCTTGGCCCCTTTTCTGTAGCATTCCAGCGCCACATCTACTGCTGAATTGGCAGATCCCACTACAATGATCTTTTTAGCAAAGTACGGATGGGGATCGGTGTAGTAGTGTCGAACTTTTGGAAGCTCTTCGCCGGGAACGTTCAGCAGATATGGGATATCATAAAACCCGGTTGCCAGTATCACCCAGCGAGATTCGTAAGTTGCTTTTGAGGTTTCAATATGAAATCTGTCGGCTTCTTTCTGCAGGCTGTTGACGGTCTCATAAAGGTTTACTTTCAGGTTCCAGGCAGATGTGACCCTTCTGTAATACTCAAGTGCTTCAGGTCTGGTAGGTTTGGGATTATGAGAAATAAAGGGAACATTACCCAGTTCCAATCTGTCTGACGTAGAGAAAAAGGTCATGTTTTGAGGGTAATTATAAATGGAGTTTACCAGTGTACCCTTATCAATCACAACATAGGAGAGGTTTTTCTTTTGTGCTTCAATCGCACAAGCCAGCCCTATAGGACCTGCCCCAATGATTACCAAATCGTATTTTCTCATCAATCAGCCTTTTTGCATTATCAAAGCGAAGATAACGGAGAGAGATGAAAAGAAATTCCGTTTCTGGTATATTTATTGCTCAGAATTACTCTAAAACTATCGTTCTAAATCATGCTAACGCGCCAAATTGTCTTCAGCTTTCTGATTGTAGCCTCAATCAATTTTCAAGGGAAAAGAGCATTTCATTTTCTGAATTCAACTTTACCAATTAAAGATAAAATTTCAGGCTATCGGACGATCTCGATCAATTCAACCTTGATTTTTCCCTCCGTAAACGATTCATTGAAGAGCCGTTTTTTAGAAGCTTACGGCGTGATTCTAAAAGACGATCAAAATTTCAGGAATCAAAAAAAGGATTTGTTGAGGATAGATGTCACACAAAATGGCGGTGGCTATGGTGATTACTATGAAACATGGTTTTTTAACAAGAACTTAGAGTTGAGGTATTTAAAGGCAGAATCATGGTCTGAAGGAGGTTATGGTGACTCTACATTTGTGGTATTTAAAGATGACCTTGCTGTGAATATATGTTTTATGGAAATGAATCAATCTGATTACAAGTTAGAAATTAGTTCCTCATCGATTAATGAAACACTTGTGGCCAGTTGGGAAGAGCCACCTACTTCTCTAAATCTTGGTAAAACGGATATTTCGACTTTCGGGGATGATCAATTCTCGGTTGATTCAAAAAAGTTAGGTTCTTTTGACATCAAGAGATCCTTCATAAAAAACAAAATAGGAATTGGTGACTTCAGGAATGATGGGGAAAAATTTAAATATGAAATTGTAATGGATACTGTTGATCTGCAGCATATTGAAAAACGTCATATATCTTTCGATGCTGAGCTGTTACCAATTATGAAATCACTATTGAATGAAGATTAATTGATGGTTAGTCAATTACTTATTTCATCATCAGGTAATAGATGAAGTAAACGACGAGTCCCAGAATTGCGCCGGCAGCAGAAAAGCGAAAATTGGTTTTTTGAGAGTTCTTTTTGTTACTACTTTGTTGCGTGATAAGACTTGCCAGCAACAAAAACTGTGTACCTAGACAAAAGAAATAAATGATATTTTCCACAATAGCAGGCTGGTATCGGCCATGTGGATAGGTGTAAAACAGGCTGTAAAATATCGTGCTGATCAGCAAAATGAAAATCAATAACTCCATACTTTTGGATCGTACAATTCGTTGGTCCCGGGCTTGCTTTCGCATTTTATCTGTTGCATTCTGAATTTTTAGAAACCGAAAAATGCCTAACACAACGCTGATGCCTAGCAATAATTGGAAAGTCAAATGGAGCCTTGGCCTTTTTAGTAATCCTGCAGGAGAAAGAGCGTATTTAAAAAGCATATAAACTGCCAGGGCTGCAGCCAGAACCTGACCCAATAATACGGCATATGCCAGTAGTTGCTTGTTGTTCACGATCTCAAGTTTGCGTTTAAATTGTAAAATTACAACGAATCGGCAAAGTAATAAATTTCGTTTTTACTTCGGTTCCAGAGACATCACATATTCATAGCTTTCATTGAGATATATTGCCAGCTGATCGAGATCGTTGAGCATTTCATCCGGTATCAGAATATATCCCCTCATCACTGAGCCATAAGAGTGATAAATCGTGGTATTCAATTCTTTCATGTACTTTTCCTGAACGGCTTTATCATACCTGAAGCCTATCTCACCCGCCTTATTGAGAAGTGAAAACATATGACCATTTGCAGAAGTATAGGGCATGGTCTTACCTTTCCTTTCAAAATTTGGGCATTTATTGATTAACTGATCATAAAGTGCCAATCGATCCTTCCAATCACTCATTTTCTGAATGTTTTAGTGAAAAAAATATTTAATAAAGGTTACCGCGACAGATTTTTATGTGAATTATCAATTTGAAAAAGTAGCGAATTTTTATGTTCAATTCATATCAGACTGCAAAATTCGACTGTAAAAATATCGTAAATCACTCAAAGCAAAACTTACCGTAATAATGTCTGATAAGTATAATGATTTTTCAGGAAAGAACTGGTTACGATCATACGGTGTATTGAAATAAAGTAAGTTCGGAACATCAAAATATTGTATATTGTCGATGACTTCAATTAACAATTATGAAAAAAGTTCTTTTAACCGCACTCATTACGCTAACCTTTTTTTCAGCCTCCATTGCTCAGTTAACTTCCGGGCAGGTAAGCTATGAAATAAATATTTCTTCAGACAGTGACCAAGGTGCTCAGATTGCATCCATGATGGATGGGGCAACCATGAAAATCTACTTCGATAAGTCCGGAACCAGAACTGAATTTGATATGGGTTTCATGATGTCAATGACAACTATTCTGAATAACGACACAGAAGAAATTGTGATGCTGATGGGAGGAATGATGGGCAATAAGGCAATTAAATCATCTGTTACTGAAATGAAAGTGGAAGAGGACAAGGGTAATGAAGATTTGTCCATAGAGTTGAAAGATGAAAAAAAGACCATTGCAGGTTATAAGTGTAAAAAAGCAATTCTAAAAAATAAAAATGGAGCAACGGATATTATTTACTGGTATACGGAAGATATTGAAATGAATACGACTGCTCAAAACAACATAAATTCATTGGTCCCCGGTTTTGCTATGGAATATGAAGTGAAAAGCAATGGCATGAATATGAAATTTACCGTTTCTGAAGTGATTAAGAAATTAGACAAAAGCCCCTCGGAACTATTCAGCACCAAAGTGCCGGATGGATATGAAGAGATGTCTATGGATGATTTAAAAAAGATGGGGCTGGGCAATTAATACTACCTGATAGATCAGCATGAGCGAGGAACTATATAATCAGACCAAAGAGCTGATGAAGAAACATCAATGGGAGTCAGTTCTGGACGTTTTAGACGATCGTACTTTAGAACAACGTCAGGACTGGCGGCTGCAATGGAACGCTGGCTGGTCGCAGTTTAAGCTCAAACGTTTTTTGGAAGCAGGAGTGAATTTTCAAAAGGCTTACCGTCTTGCCGCAACGACAGAGGATAAGTCGCTATGCCTCACATTCATGGGATTGACCGAAATGGAAGTTTCCCGCTATGAAGAAGCCAAAGAAATTTTGGTGGAAGCCCTTCAATTAAATGACAGCACGCTCGCAAGGAAAAGTCTTGCAACTGCCTACATGAATATGGAGAAATGGGATGAGGCCGAAAAAGTTCATACCGATGGACTAGCCCTCGAACCTGATGACAAAGAGCGTTTGGCAGCTTATGGTAATTTCCTGCTGGATACCGGAAGAGATGAAGAGGCTGAAGAAATTCGCAAAAGGTTGAGTTGAGATGACTATACCTGTAGCAAGACGCAATTCACCCCTGGTTGAAGAAAATTAATTACAGAGGTTAAGGACACCCAAAGAAATTGAATGGATATCCATCATTTAAAGAAACAATCCTAAACCACTCATGGAAAATATGCAGTTAGTTTGCTGTAATCACTAATAAAGACAAAACAAAACAGATTTACGAAAGGTTGATCGTGTCAAATCATTATTATAAACTAATAAACAAGCTTATTATGCTAGATCAATTTAAAAGATTAGGCCAAACGATTGACAAAACAAAACAGAAACAAATTAACGGGGGTTATTTACCACCGGGATATTGTGAAGATTTCGATTCGTTCATCAGTTTTAATCCAAACTGTGATACGGATAGAGACGGACGTGATTGCCGATTCCCATTCTATGTCAATAGTTTCGGGAGATGTACCCTTGGGTAATAAATAAATAGAGAGAGACCAGTTACCAACTGGTCTTTTTTTGTATCAGATCAATACAAATCTGCCGCCCGGCACATCGTCAGTAACCCATTCAGGAGAAGGACCGATAAATTTCTGTTGATAATCATCCAGAAAATCACGCGTTTCATCAGATAAAATATCGTTCATTTCATCAAGTACTACCCCGCTTATTAGATAAGGAGGTTGAAGGGGAGACAGCTTCGGGCCATTGCATAAAGCGTTGATTTGATAGTTGGTCAACTCTTCACGAGGAGTACCTGTGGCAGCACATTTTGTCAGCAACTCGTCTGGTTGCAAAGAAATGCCATTCATCATCATCTCCTCATAAAACTTCATCATATTACTCATGGATTCGGCAGAAATTTCATTCTTCATGCGTTCAACACATTCCAGACAGATAGCAACTTCAAAAATCACATCTTTGGCAGTGTAACCCGCATATTGTCGGATAGCTTTTTCTATCACATACATCACATTAGGTTCCAATAGGTTCTTACCACAGTCTGAGCATTCGCAGAATGGCTGACCAGTGTTAAAAGAATAAAATTCCTCCGGGATGTTGTTGAGTTGATCTTCTTCCATATGCATAAATTCCTGATGAATGGTTTAAACTACAAATATGTCGTACAGACGATTAACCGCCGTTATTTAGTGCAGGAAATCACAACAAATTTTTAATGAAGGATAAAAATAGTATGCATGCATAACAAATTTTTACTATCTTTGATCGGACAGTTAAGATACAAACTATTAACGAGAAAGAGAAAGTGGATTTGAAAAGCAGCCAATGAAGAGAGAAGAAACAGTAGATTATAATTTTAAAGTAACCTGGCATGCCATTACGAAAATGTATAATGCCTACGGAGCTCCTTTCGATATCACTGCCTCCACTGGTTTTGTATTATTGAATATCGATGTGGAAAACGGAACACCCGCCACGAAGATCGCGCCGTTACTGGGAATGGAATCCCGCAGTCTGACAAGAATGCTGAAGACCTTTGAAGAAAAAGGATGGATTGAGAAAAAACCCGATCCGGTCGATGGCAGGTCTGTCAGAATTTTTCTGACGCCTCTGGGTATTGAGAAAAGGGAATTGTCCCGATTATCAGTGAAGGAGTTTAACAGAAAAGTAAGGGAAGAAGTATCGGACGATCAGATGGAAGTCTTTCTCGAAGTAGTTGCGAAGATTAACAATATTATTGATGATAAAGAATTGTTTAAACAACTTAAGAACCAATTATTAGATAATGAACAGGACCATTAAAAAAGCAGCAGTACTGGGGTCAGGAATCATGGGCTCTCGTATCGCTTGCCATTTTGCAAACATTGGAGTAGAAGTACTACTACTGGATATCGCTCCAAAGGAACTGACAGACGCTGAAGCCGCCAAAGGTCTTACATTAGATCACCCCGCGGTTAAAAACAGGATAGTCAACAGCTCCCTGCAAACAGCGATTAAATCTAAGCCGGCACCCTTATATGATAAAAAAGATGCAGGTTTGATCAGTACCGGTAATTTCGATGACGATATGTCTAAAATTGCCGATGTTGACTGGATTATTGAGGTGGTAGTAGAAAATCTGGATATCAAAAAGATTGTTTTTGACAATGTTGAAAAATTCCGAAAGCCAGGTACGCTCATTACATCCAATACTTCGGGTATTCCAATTCACCTGATGCTGGATGGTAGAAGTGAAGATTTCCAGAAACATTTCTGTGGTACGCACTTCTTCAACCCTCCACGATATCTGAAATTACTGGAGATCATTCCTACTGAAAAAACTGATCCTGAAATAGTGGATTTCTTCATGCATTACGGAGACCTTTACCTCGGTAAAGAAACCGTATTATGTAAAGATACGCCTGCCTTCATCGCCAACAGAATTGGTATCTACGCCATTATGTCGGGGATGCATGCAATCGAAAAAATGGGTCTTACCGTTGGTGAGGTCGATAAACTGACTGGCCCGGTAATCGGTAGAGCGAAATCTGCTACTTTCAGAACGATGGACGTAGTAGGACTTGACACGACTGTAAAAGTTGCTACCAACTTATACAATGGCCTACCAAACGATGAGTCGAGAGATAAATTTCAGTTGCCAAAGATCGTTCAGGAGCTTTATGACAGAAAGTGGTGGGGAGACAAAACCAAACAAGGATACTTTAAGAAAACTAAAGATGAGAATGGTAAAAAAGTCATTCTTGAATTAGACCTTCAATCATACGAATACAAGCCCAGAGAAAAGGCAAGTTTCGACGCGTTAGGTGCTACCAAAGACATTGAAGATCTGAAAAAGAGAATTCCTGTACTGGTAAACTTTGATGATGAGGCAGGAGAGTTCTACAGAACGACTTTCTATGATCTTTTCGCTTACTGTTCTAACAGAATCCCGGAAATCGCTGATGAACTATACAGAATCGATTCAGCAGTATCAGCAGGTTTTGCCTGGGAGATGGGACCATTCGAAACATGGGATTTGCTAGGTGCTAAAGAAACTGCTGAAAAAATGAAAGAGGCAGGTTTCAAACCTGCAGTGTGGATCGATGAAATGATCGCCGGCGGCAATGATACTTTCTACAAATTCAAAGACGGTAAGAGACATTATTACGATATCCCATCCAAGTCTTACAAAGTAATTCCTGGTACCGACGGATTTATCTACCTGGATGGATTTAAGGAAAATAACATTGTCTGGGAGAATGATGGAGCTACTCTTTATGACATTGGGGACGATGTACTGAACTTGGAGTTCCACACAAAAATGAACTCTATCGGTGGTGAGGTCATCGAAGGGATCAATACCGCTATTGCAAAAGCAGAAGAAAGCTACAAAGGATTGGTAGTCGGTAACGAAGGACAGAACTTCTCTGCTGGCGCAAACCTGGCGATGCTGTTTATGTTTGCCGGAGATCAGGAATACGATGAAATCAACCTGATGATTGCTCAATTCCAGAATACCATGATGAGAGCGAGATTCTCTTCCGTACCTGTTGTGGCAGCTACTTCTGGAATGGCACTGGGTGGTGGTTGTGAGCTATCACTTCATTGCGATGCTATCCAGGCACACGCAGAGACTTACATGGGACTTGTAGAAGTAGGTGTTGGATTAATCCCTGCTGGTGGAGGAACGAAAGAACTGACACTGAGAGCCTCTGATTCTTACGCTCCGGGATCACCGGAACTAAATGTGCTTCAGGAATACTTCATGAATATCGCCACTGCGAAGGTAGCTACTTCTGCAGAAGAGATGAAAGGCATGAATGTGATGAGATCAGGTGATGGTGTTACATTGAACAGATCAAGGCTACTGGCCGATGGTAAAACAAGGGTATTACAATTGCATGAAGCTGGTTATACACAGCCTGTTGAAAGAAAAGATATCAAAGTACACGGTAAAACGTCATTAGCAATGTTTGAAGCGGGAATCGCTGGTATGCAATACGGCGCGTACATTTCTGAGCACGATGCTAAGATTGCCAGGAAACTAGGATACGTTATGAGTGGTGGAGACTTGTCTACTAATACGATGGTCTCTGAACAATATCTGCTGGATCTGGAAAGAGAAGCATTCCTTTCACTGACCGCAGAACCTAAAACCTTGGAGAGAATACACAGTATTTTGTTTAAAGGAAAACCGTTGAGAAACTAACTTGGAATAAAGACTAAAGAGCAAAGATAAAAGACTGAAATGCATAACTTTAGAGAACTTCGGGTTTGGAAAAAGGCAAGAACACTGGCAAAAGATGTCTATGTTGTTTCTGCTGAGTTTCCCCATGAAGAAAAGTTTGGATTGACGTCACAGGTGAGAAGATCGATGATCTCTATTCCTTCTAACATTGCAGAAGGATCATCAAGAAATTCCCCAAAAGACTTTGTCCGTTTTTTACGCCTTGCTCTTGGTTCAGCTTTTGAGCTGGAAACGCAATTATTATTATCGATAGATTTAGGATTTATAGCAGAAACTAGAATTATTCCCGTTAATAAACGAATCCAAGAGGTTCAAAAAATGTTAATAGGATTAGAACGAAAGCTATCTAGTGAAATGTCTTAAATCTTTCATCTTTAATCTTTTATCTTAAAAAAATGAACGCATATATAGTAGCAGGATATAGATCAGCAGTTGGAAGGGCCAAAAAAGGAGGATTTAGATTCTACCGCCCCGATGATTTGGCCGCTGATGTCATCAAACATTTAACAGGATCTATCGAAGGATTCGATTCATCCAGAGTCGACGATCTCATCGTCGGAAACGCCATTCCGGAGGCAGAACAAGGCATGCAGATGGGAAGAATGATTTCTCTTCTTTCCTTGCCAATCAATGTACCGGGAATGATCGTCAACAGGTACTGTGGATCAGGACTAGAAGCAATTGCGTTGGCAAGTGCGAGAATCAGTGCCGGAACGGCAGACTGCATCATCGCGGGAGGAACAGAGTCTATGTCACTTGTTCCAATGATGGGATATAAGACTGCCTTGAATACCAACATTTCAGGGCCACACCCTGATTGGTATCTTAACATGGGATTGACTGCAGAAGAAGTTGCAAAAGACTTTGATATCAGCAAAGACGATGCGAACGAATTCGCTATGAATTCTCACAAAAAAGCAGCGCAAGCCATTGCAGACGGGAAATTCAAAGACGAGATTGTTCCCGTAACGGTTGAGGAAGTTTACGTAAAGGATGGTAGAAGAGGTACCAAGCAATATACTGTCGATACCGATGAGTGTGTAAGACCTGATACCAACATGGAAGGCCTTGCGAAGTTGAGACCTGCCTTTAAAAATGGCGGACAGGTAACGGCCGGTAACTCTTCACCTACATCTGACGGAGCTGCATTTGTAATGGTGATGTCAGAGGCGATGGTAAAAGAACACAACCTGGAGCCAATTGCTAGAATGGTATCTTATAGCACCGCAGGTGTAGATCCCCGAATCATGGGAATCGGACCGGTGGAAGCAGTGCCAAGAGCTTTAAAGCAAGCAGGATTGAAGCAGTCCGATATTGACTTGATCGAACTAAACGAAGCATTTGCTGCACAATCATTGGCTGTTGTCAAAGGACTGGATCTCAATACAGATGTGCTCAATGTAAACGGAGGCGCAATTGCACTCGGACATCCACTCGGATGCACCGGAGCTAAGCTGTCAATCTCTTTGTTTAATGAAATGAGAAGAAGAAACAATAAATACGGTATGGTGACAGCCTGTGTAGGTGGTGGCCAGGGAGTTGCCGGTATTTATGAGTTTTTAAAATAGCGCCAGACGTTAGATTCAAGATATTAGACGATAGACTTTTCTTTTATCTTTTGTCTTTAATCTATGATCTTATAAATTTAGTTATAATACACTTATAAAAGTCCCGATCGAAAGGTCGGGGCTTTTTGTTTTTTGCGCATTTGATCCTGCTATCACTACTCGCCAGCCTACCCATAAGGCCACTTCGGGCCTGCCCCAACGGGCTCAGACATGCCGTTCTATCAGGAATGCACCTCACGATTAACAATGGTTTGAATATTTACGAAGAGTGCTTCGCTATTATTGATTTGATTGCCTATCTTCATCGAAATAAGGACTACATTCAATAAGATGAAACACACGATTTCCAATGACCAGCTAGAGGTGTCAGTATTGCAAAAAGGAACAGAAATTTGTAATATCAAATCAGCAAAAACAGGTCTGGAGTATATGTGGAATGCCGATCCTGATGTGTGGGGAAGTCATGCGCCCGTTTTATTTCCTGCCATTGGAGCAATCAAAAATAAAGAGGCTATTATCAATGGGAAAAAATATCCCGTTCCCAGGCATGGATTTATCAGGCATAATGAAGACATTCGGCTTGTCAATAGTACAACAGGTGGACTGAATTATCAATTGGATTATTCAGAAAAGACTTTGGAAGTATATCCTTTTAAGTTTCAATTCAATATCATTTTTACTTTAGAAGATAACAAACTGATTGTCTCTCACCGGGTTGAAAACCTGGATGATCAGACCATGTATTTTTGTCTGGGAGGTCACCCCGCTTTCAAATGTCCGATGCACGAAGGAGAAAAGTATGAAGATTACTTTTTAGAATTTGAAAACGTAGAAAACGTATCGACTACCAGACTTTCATCGGATGGGCTGATCACGGACACGACTGAACCAATGATCGAAAACTCAAAAGTTCTAAGCCTTCGGCCTGATCTATTTGATCAGGATGCTCTTATTTTCAAAGACCTCAGATCCAGGAAGGTGAGCCTGAAAAGTCATCAGTCCGATCATACGCTTACAGTCTCATACGATGATTTTAATTTTCTGGGTATCTGGGCAAAACCAAATTCGAATTTTGTGTGTGTAGAACCTTGGCTGGGAATTGCAGATCATGAGCATACCGACGGACAGTTCCATAAAAAAGAAGGAATTATTGCTTTGGAACCCGGTAAAACATTCAGCGCAAGCTTTTCGATTGCTATAGAAGAGTAGTACATCAAAAATCAAGGATTCATCTTACAGGTAGCTAATCTTAGCTTCTTGATGCCTTTCTGCTACATATTTCACTTGCAAGATCAGGGTGTTCCCTTATCCATACGTGCCGTTTACTAAAAACCGTGTGGCATGAAAGCACATCCTCCGATCTATCTTGTATCTTACGGTTAACCAATCAATTTTTATTTTGAAGACCGCGAGCAAATTTTTCCGGGCAGTTAACCTGCTGTTAATCATACTTTTTCTATCAGGTATTAGCCTCCATAGCAAAGCACAACAATCCAATACTTCTCCGAAATTTTCCAATAAGGGTAGGGAATGGTATATCAGTAAAAGTACTGGGTCCGGACAATTAGGAACTAAAGATCGACCTGCAAAAGACTTGGGAAATATTATCCACAGACTATTGCCAAACGATGTGATTTACATTGCTTCAGGCATTTACAAAAGCAAAGGTGAAAGGGGGGCAGATGAAATCAATGTGCCTGTAAAGATCTACGGTGGATATGACGTCACATTTTCTCAAAGAGACCCCTGGGGAAAGCATCAGACTATTTTTACCGGAGACAACCAATATCAGAAGTTGACAGACCCACGATTGTACATACGTACTGATCAGCAACGTGAGGCGAATGGACAAAAGTCCTCAGGTTCTGAAATTGTTGTGGATGGAATCATTTTCGACAATGGTCCCAGAAATCGCTACCATCAGAACAAAGGACTGGCGATCAGAAGAAAGGCATCACCAGCCTCCGGTCAGAACCCTTCGCCGGAATCCGGGGGAATTGTAATCGTAGCAAGTAATTACACGAATGTAACCGTTCGCAACTGCATTGTGATGAATACAGCTCCTACGGAAGGTGCTATTTCCACACGTGTATTTGCAGGAGGCAAAGCGTTAATTGAGAATAATCTGTCAATCAATAATACGGGAAATGCCATTCACCTGAGAACCGGATATGTGGGAAGTGATCCTGCAAAAATTCCGGTTTACACCGTTCGGCGCAACACCTGTTTATTTACCTGGAAACATGACGCCATCGCTTCTTATGGAGGTATCGGATGCGCAATGGATCAGAACCTTGTTGCCACGCTGGAAAACAACGTCTTTGGATTCAGTCACGTCGGTGGAGTTTTTAGCAAGCTAACAGATTTGACTATGAATAATAACTTGTTTACCGGCAATTCTAAGTTTGATTTCAAGGAAAGAAATGCGATGATGAATGTAGATGAAATTCTGGATGAATCCATGAAGCTGAATCAATATAGCGAGGGAAATGAATCTGCTTTGATCAGAATTCCAGTAGGAGAAAGGTGGGCCAAAATCTATGCAACCCGAAAAGAAATATCCCGCGCGCAGGTAGATGCCTCTGTGAAAGCAAGCAATACGGGAGCAAATCAACTCAGAAGTATGCTGGGAATGAACCTGCAGGGCAATGCCTCTACGCTTGATGCGGAAGTATTTCTACCGCTAATGTCCATAGAAGAAGCAATTCCTGCTGGCAGTTTGCCCTGGAATGGAAAAGGATGTACTAAACCACAATAATGATGAAAAATCTCTCAATAATATTACTCGTATCGCTAGCATTTTTGGTATCATGTGGCCTTTCATCAGATTATGAATTGGCAATGAATCCACCAGCCAATACAGACACGGCCTATGACATTTTTCCTGAGGAAATCGATGGTAAAGAAATGAAATTGAACAAGCCGTCATACGGAGGAATGGAGGGAATGTACGGCGATCAGCAATCAATTTATGTTGCCAGGTTGAGCTCCAAAGAAGAGGCGATGGCCTTTTTCAAAACCAATTTATTGCCGGGTTTCAAAGAAAAAGCAAATAACTTCAGCGCAACTGTCAATGGCCAGTTCTATGCAAAAGCAAGTGGCAATTCTCAGCAATTATTTGGATGGGTCAATCAGAACTTTGCTTTTGTCATCAAAGGAGCTGATAAGAATCAATTGAATCAGATTGTGGAAAAGTTCGATTTTATCTCACCAAAGTAAACCGGACTGTTTACAACACACTTCAAAAGCAAAACTTTTAGCACAGTCTGCTGTAGATTATTTAGCGATATTGATAATCAATTTGTTCCGTTGTACAGAAACTGAATGTAAGAGTCAGATTATCAGTGTATTAAAGCTGTTATTTTGGAATATTCTTTTGTCAATTATATACATTTAATAGTCTATTCCTTTTCTTTTCAGTAAAAAATCTGCTATTTTTGTATCAAATCTGTTATTAAAAATAAGTTTATAAACCATTAAAAAGCGTAGTAAGCTCTGATAAAAACTATTACAATATCATAAATTTTTCAGGAAAATCTGATTGATTTTATCAATAGCAGTCTTTAGTTGCCGTTGGCAGTCCAAAGTAAATTTTAAATGTTCAACTAAATCAAACTACAATGAAAAAATTGTTGATTTCAGTGGCTATTATCTGTTTAGCACACTATTTTTCTAATGCGCAAACGCTCAACGAAAGCGACCTTCCTTCGAACGGAATTACTTATCAAATAGGGCCTGGGAGTAATAATAGCACGAAAAACTGGACTTATCCTTATGGCATAAAACTGAGTGTTTACGAAGGAAATCAAAGGAATTTTGAGATCATGAATACACACAAAGGTGCCACCAGCACGCTTGCCTTCAGAACCTATGATGGGAACAGCAACCAGTGGACCGGCTGGCGGGAGATGTTGTTCAGAGATAGTCAAAAGCGTATGCGATTTCCGGTAAAATCCTTTTTTGCTCCTCAGGTTTCCAATTTTGACGGTGACTTACTTTTACAGAGTTCTAATACGGCACTAGTTGGTAATTACGGAGCGGCACTTTCGTTCAGTAGAATAGCTGGCGGTGTTACCAGAAGAGCTGCAATTGCTTCTAAACAGACGGGAACAGATGAAGATCATGTGGGACTGGCATTTTTTACCCACGGCGGCATTGCGGCCGATGATCTGATCGAATCTATGGTGATAGATGGTAACGGTGATGTGGGAATCGGGACAAACGACCCTATTGGCAGGCTGGATGTGAATCTCGGTGGCTGGAACAATATAGCAAGAGTATCTTTTGATCAGTCTTCGGATCATCCATCGATGAGACTTTACAGACCAACGGGCTCTGCCAGCAATCCAAACATCGCATATCCCTGGTGGGTGGAGAATTCATCGCAGGGGAAACTAACTTTTAAAAGTGGAAGCCCAGCCGTGATAGGTGCTGAATCAGTCACGTCAAGAGTTACTTTCCTGCCGTCTGGCAAAGTAGGAATAGGTACAACAGATCCAACCGCGAAACTGGATGTTAGAGGCGGTGCATTTTGGGTTAGTAATAGCACTAATCAAAGGTTAGAGTTCACTCAAAATACAAATAATCAAGGACACGGGGTGATGAACTTAAGATCTGCTGCAGGTGATTTAAAATTTCAAATGGCAGGTGCCGATCAATTTGTTGTTAAAAGAAACGGAAGGTTTGGTATTGGAATTTCGAATCCTGAGGAAAAACTTCATGTAGTCGGAACGTCCTCAATTGTAGGAAATATCGGAAACATTAGTGATCAAATATGGAGAACAGGTCAGCACACATTGGAACTCCAGAATACAGATGCCGGTGATGTTGTTTTGGCATTTCATCGATCAGGTCATACTTCTTCATCTATCCGTCACACTTCTTCCGGTGGTTTGACCTTTACTGCTAATGGGTCTCACAATACTACACATATGTACATAAAAAGTAATGGCTTTGTTGGTATAGGCACATCAAACCCTGATACGGAACTGGCAGTAAAAGGAATCATCCATTCCGAAGAGGTAAAAGTTGATCTCAACGTACCTGGACCTGATTATGTATTCGAAGAGGATTATGATTTGATTTCTCTGGAAGAAACAAAAGCTTATATCTCAGCGAACAAGCATTTGCCTGAGGTACCTTCAGCAAAAGAGATGGAGGCCAATGGCATCAACCTCAGCGATATGAGTATGACGCTCTTAAGGAAAATTGAAGAGATGACACTTCATCAAATTGAGTTGATGGAGACTGTAAAACAGCAAAACACTCAACTGCGATCGCAGAGTAATGCACTTCAATTACAAAATGCGCAAATTGAAAAGCTTCAGAAAGAGATAGAGGTTTTGAAAAACCAATAGTCGTCAGTAAAAACAATATTTAAAATGAAAAAACTATCAATCTTCATAATCATCGTATTCTCTGCATTTTATGCAAACGCACAGGAAACACCTATTAACCGGATTAAGTTAACCAACGGTGCTGATCAGATAAAATTCGATGTATCAGGCCAGAACAGATATTGGTTTATGTCTAAAACTGCAACCGACAATAAAGCCTTTGCCATGTACAGCCCCGAGGACGGTGGCTGGTTTACTTACTGGAAAGAAGCCAGTGGCGACATGATTGTTAATAAAGGAAAGGTGGGTATTGGCAATACTAATCCTGTTTCAAAATTACAGGTTGGCCTTGGGACCACAAACAACCCTTCAGCCATTGCTCAGTTTGGAAGTAGCAACCCAAACAGTGAGGCCCGGGTGCTTTCATTGGTGAATTACGGAGGAGGCAGTGACCAGTCCACTTCTATCGATTTCCATAATAAAGCATCATGGTCACCTACAGGTAAAATCCAGGTACAGCAAAGAGGAACCAATACCCAATCGAAAATCAACTTTTATACTTTCAATGGATCACTTCAAAATAGAATGACAATTAGTCATAATGGTGATGTAGGGATTGGGACGAGCGCTCCGACTTCATTTGGTACAAGTCAGCCGACCCTGGAACTGAGAGGGTCCAGTGTTCAGCGGACAGGAGCCATCAGAGGATATTCTTCAGATTTATCTAAAGGTTGGTTTCTCGGCCGTGCCGATGATAGCTCACTTCCGGATGGGCTTACCATTGGAACAACAGACTTGAATAACATCAACTTTCGCACGGCAACCAATACAAGAATGACCATTAACGGAAATGGTAATGTTGGTGTAGGAACTATGACTCCACTTGCTAAGCTGGAGGTAAAAGGAGCCGGAGACCAATGGATTCAGGTAAGCCACGGAAACGTTGGTGGTCTGAGGATCGGGTCAAGTAATGGCGACAGGCTTAATTTAATCTATAGAAAAAAGTCAAACGATATGGTTACACTTAGGGCTGGACATGATCATGGTGAACTTTCATTTATTGCAGGAGGTACTAATGCCGAAAGAATGAGAATTAAATCAAATGGTAACATAGGTATCGGAACTATTAACCCCGATTCTAAACTGACAGTCAAAGGAACAATTCATTCAGAAGAAGTAAAAGTTGACCTAAATGTGCCAGGTCCTGATTATGTGTTTGAGGAGGATTACGACCTGATTTCATTAGAAGAAACAAAAGCCTATATCTCTGCAAACAAACACTTGCCGGAAGTTCCTTCAGCAAAAGAGATGGAGGCAAGTGGTATCAATCTCAGCGACATGAGCATGACGCTTTTAAAGAAAATTGAAGAAATGACGCTGCATCAAATTCAATTGATGGAGACTGTAAAAGACCAAAACTCCAAAATAGAAAAGCTTCAAAAAGAGATTGAGTCTTTGAAGAACAAATAATCATCAATGAAACGAAAGTTCAAATGAGAAAGCTATTAACCTTCACAATCATCGTACTCTCTGCATTTTATGTTAATGCACAGGAAACGCCTTTTAATCGAATTAAATTAACAAATGGTGCAGATCAGATAAAATTTGATGTATCAGGCCAGAATAGATATTGGTTTATGTCTAAAACGGCATCAGACGATAAAGCTTTTGCTTTGTATAGTCCCGAAGACGGTGGTTGGTTTACCTACTGGAAAGAAGCAAGCGGTGATATGATTGTCAATAAAGGGAAAGTGGGTATCGGAACCACAACGCCACTTGGAAAACTAGATATTAGCTTAGGAGGCTGGGGAAATATACCAAGGATATCTTTTGATCAGTCATCTGATCACCCTTCTATGAGGCTTTATCGCCCGACTGGTGCCACGAATCCAAAAACTGCCTACCCCTGGTGGATAGAGAATTCATCTCAGGGAAGACTCATTTTTAAAAGTGGTAATCCCGCGGTAATTGGTTCCGAATCTGTTGATGCAAAGATTACATTTATGCGAAATGGTAAAGTAGGAATTGGAACAACAGATCCATCTAATAGTTTACACATCAATTCTCCCGATAATCAGCTAATAAAATTGACCAGTACCAACGGGAACTGGATCGACTTTGAAAGTACAAATGCTCCCAGCGGCAGTAAGATATGGAGTTTAGGCCATCTGGGTACAGCCGGAGGTTTTGGTGTTTATCAGAGAGATGGAGTGAATCAGTACAGGTTCATCGTTAATAACTCAGGAAATGTCGGAATTGGAACGAACGCTCCTGGCCAGAAACTGACTGTAAATGGAAATGTTAGGTTTGGCACTTCTGATAGTAATGGACTGACAATTTCGAAAAGCTCCGGTACTTTACAAGATGTGCCAGGGAGTAGTGGAGCTATAGCTTTTCAGGGCCCGTTACATTCTCATGTGGTTTTTGATATTAGGGGGAATGATATTCATGATGGTTTTTATGTACGTGTGCCAACAACATTGCAATTAAGTCCAACAGCGGATAAAACGGCCTTAGCCGTAAAATCCAGTGGTAGAGTAGGTATTGGTACTACTAACCCCGACTCTAAACTTACAGTCAAAGGAACAATCCACTCTGAAGAAGTGAAAGTAGACCTAAATATACCTGGCCCTGACTATGTGTTTGAGGAGGATTACGACCTGATTTCTTTGGAAGAGACAAAAGCCTATATCTCGGCAAACAAACACTTGCCGGAAGTTCCTTCGGCAAAAGAGATGGAAGCCAATGGCATCAACCTCAGCGATATGAGCATGACGCTTTTAAAGAAAATCGAAGAAATGACTCTGCATCAAATTGATTTGATGGAAGAAGTAAAAGCCCTAAAAACTGAAAATGCAGAGTTAAAGTCTCGATTTACGACAATAGAGCAGCTTCAAAAAGAGATTGAAGAGTTAAAGAATCGTTGATCATCTATTTATAAAAAACTGTAATAATGAAAAGAACAACTATCACAATTATTGCCGCATTGTTAGCGCTATGCTCCTATGCCCAATCACCTACTTACAGCACTGTTAAGCTGACCCATGTTGCGGATCAGATAAGGTTTGAAGTACCCAATGAAAACCGTTATTGGTTTATGTCTAAAACGGCAAGCGACAATAAAGCATTTGCGCTTTATAGCCCGGAAGATGGTGGTTGGTTTACTTACTGGAAAGAAGCCAGTGGCGACATGATTGTCAATAGAGGTAAAGTTGGTATTGGAACCGCAAATCCATCAAACCTTGTCGATTTAGAAAAGAATTTTAATGGTTCTTCTTTTCTAGAAGTTACTAACTCAAATACTGGAAATCTTGCTAGAAGAGGGATAATTATGGGTGACGGTAATTCAGGGAGGGCATTAGCCATGTTTTCGACATCAGAGAATTATAATGCTGTTACCTCATGGCAGAATTCGGGGGTAATAAGTACAGATAGTCAATTATTAAATGGATTAGTGCTAAGAACATCTTCTGGAAATATTAGGTTTCAGCCAAATGGAACGATAGATAAAATGACTATTAAGTCTGACGGTAATGTTGGTATTGGTACAACGAATCCATCTTCTAAACTAGAAATTTTCAATTCTTCGGTGGCTACACTTGGTGATAACAATGCCACTACCTCTATGGTATTTAGCGGCACAAATAACTGGAAAGGAATGGTTTGGACTGATCAAAGTGGCAATGGAAGAAAAGCACTGAGATATAACCATCAAGATGGCTATTTGGCTTTTAGTGACTTTTCAGCTGCTGGGCATAATAATGATCGACTAGTGATAGACGGTAACGGCAATGTTGGCATAGGCACTACCTCCCCTTTCTCAAAATTTGATGTTATTGATACAAAGAATAGCAGTGAACATTTAATGACTGTGAGAAATCATACTGTATCGACAAACTCATCCTCAGGTATTGCTTTAATTAATTCAACGGCAAGTGGATCCATTGCGGGAGCCAGATTAATCTCAAAAAGAAGAACAAGTGGTGTTGATGTGGATTTTAATGTGCAATTATATGATGGTGCAATTATGAACCAGAGGCTGACGATTCTCGGAAGTAGTGGCAATGTAGGCATTGGCACAACGAACCCTGACTCAAGGCTCACTGTGAATGGGGGTATTCATTCACAAGAAATTATCGTAGATGTGGAAGCAGGTACCGGTCCGGATTATGTATTCGAAGAAGATTACAACCTGATCTCACTGGAAGAAACAAAAGCCTACATTGAGACAAATAAACATCTGCCGGAGGTTCCTTCTGCAAAGGTGATGGAATCTGAAGGGGTAGAACTACGAGATATGAGTTTACTCCTCCTCAAGAAAATCGAAGAAATGACACTTCATCAAATTCAATTAATGGAAGAAGTAAAAGCCTTAAAAGCTAAAGTTAAAGAGTTGGAAAAATAAAAGCTCATTAAGGTATTTCACAGTGTCATGTAAATTTATTTACTTAGTCTAGACAGCACGGAGGAATACCTTTTTTGATCTCAATAGCTGTTTTCATCCATTTCAACTTTACCCCAAAAAGTTTTGTAAACAAAAACTGTATAACTGATAACGATTGGCACTCCAATAGCAGCCATCATCAGCATGATACCCAGTGTTTTCTCTGAGGCAGCAGCTTTGTAAATTGTCAGGTGATTGGCCTGAGGGTCCGTAGAATATATCAGAATGGGAAAAAACTGAATGGCCACCAGAATCAGCAGAAAACTCATAGTCAATGCAGAAAACACAAAAGCACCCATGTAATTTCGTTTATTGACGAGCCTGGGAATATTGGCAATGCTTAAAAATGAAAGTAGTGGAACTATGTAGAGTAAAGGGTTTTCATCAAATGTACTTTTCAGATGTCTGAGTTCAATTAGCGAGTAGATGGTTGTGATGACAAAAGCTACTACAAAAAATATGATTGCTCTATTCACGAACCGTGTAGCTTTGTAAAATAGCTTTCCACTTGTTTTCATAGTGAGGTATATTGCTCCGTGAACCATGAACAGTGCTAACGTAGTGATGCCAACTGAAAATGCATAGGGGCTGTATTCAGCGGTGATGCCATTTTAGACGGCTGTGATTTAGGAGCTGGCGCATGGCATTT
>JBCBHL010000048.1:0-28037 GCA_038525605.1 Bacteroidota bacterium | reverse complement strand
GTACCATCAGAGTAGGACCAAAAGCCCCTGTAGTGGAAACAGCCTGATTTAAGGTGAGCCTATCGGTATTGATATCGAATACTCCCGCATTCAAAGCGAAATTATCGGCAATGGTTAAATCTCCATCCAGTGACACTCCGTTGCTATTATTAATTTCCACATCATAAATCAATCCCGAGGTAGATGTAATCGCCTGGGCTGAACCTCCATTGAAAAACAGTTGTCCGGTTGATGTATCTGTACCGATGGTATCAGCGACCGATAAATTACCGTTCACAGTAACGTCAAAACCTGCAATATCAAAATTTCCACTGGCTACATTTAAAAGATTGTTGATTGTAAGTGCTGTCGAGGCGCCATTGAGAATATCAACAGAGCTTAAATTGCTCACTTTATTGACAATCAATGTGTCCAGCGTGATAGTCGCTCCTGTCTGAATATCAATCGAAGAACTTCCTTCATCACCAAAAGTCAACTCCATCCCTGTGAGGTCGACAATTGCACCATTGTCGATGGTAAGCGATCCATTGACATTCAGGTCGAAGTTATTTGCATCAAAGGTGGTTCCGTTCCCGGAAGTATTGTCAATCCTCAAATCATTTAATACCGTTAACCCATCCGGAGTGAGGCTGGTTTCGCCAGCTCCCGTTCCTGAGCTTCCACTGTTGATAATGATATTACCCGAACTACTGGAATTCAACATATTGACATTGAAGAATGGTGCCCTTGAGGTAATGACCGCATTATTGCCATTAGTTACATCGAAGTTTACCGTCCCTCCCGTTACGTTGATGTTTTCGTCACTACTGTTAATGTAGATAGACCCTTTGGAGTTAGCTCCCGAAAGATTGATCGTTCCTCCACTCATGTTGAAAACATTTCCTGAGTAAGTAAGACTAAAGATATAGTAGTCGGAATTTGTGCTTCCTCCGGTAATGTTGAAAATACCACCTGTCATCACCAGTCCACCCTGTGCCGATACACCATTGATTGAAGTCCTGAACTGATTGACTGTTACAGTTCCTCCTTCGATAGTCACCTGACCATTGTCTCTGGTAGTGATGCCACTGTTAATAGGAGCATTTAGCAAACCTGCCGATACCCTGATCTTTCCGTAAGGCACAATTGCCGTTCCTCCGGTCTTTTCAACGGTTCCTCCATCTACCCAAATGCGGGCGCCTTCGAAAATACTGTAATTTCCACCTGCGTTTAAAGGAGAAATCGTAACGTTATTGCCAACTTTCACAGTTCCGAAAATGAGTCCCAGCGCATTGTCATTTACTGTCAGCTGCGGACTATCTAATCCATCATTGGCAAAACCAAAGAGATTAAAAAACGATGGATCATCAGCCGTAAATTCAACGATATAGGTATCATCAACACCTTTGTTAATTTCTATTCTGTAAAAATCCGTAGTATTCCTAAGGTCAACTACCTGGTCACTGGAAGGAGAAACGAAGTTCACATCTACGATTCCATCTGTTGCTTCCGAACCAGTACTTTGAGAAGTTCTATTGGTGAAATTTACAATCCCCTGATTGGTAAAGTTACCATTGAGATTAAACTCATGTCGGGCATTGGCAGTACTGACGGCAATACCTCCGTTTGCGGAAACATTTACATTGCCATCAACTGTTACATTCAGGTTGTCAGTGGCAACACCATCATTAAACTGGAACACTCCCCTGGTCACATTAAAATCACCATTAATTTGATAGTTACCAGCTGTGAGCGTTGCGATATCACTACTGTTATCGAGGTTGATAATAAGATTATTGAAGGTCCCGACCTGATCAAGTGTGATTGATGAACCATAGTATTCCACAGTTCCGCCTTCGTCAGCGTCAAAAAATGGGGAATCATCTCCATCCGGATAGTTGTCCGTACCACTGGCACCAGCCAATCTCATCGTACCTATTCCTTCAATATTCCCAAAATTATGTCCTGAAGAATTCGCCAGATCCAAAGTACCGATGATCTCAATTCTTTGGATTAAAATATCGTCAATATCAGCGGTGATGGTTCTACCTGACTGGATAACGACTGTATCTCCGGCCCCTGGGATTTTGTTGTCAGGATTTACAAAACTTGCGGAAAGTGCACCATCCAATGTCCAGTTTGCCGGGTCATTCCAGTTACCTGTGAGGTAGCTGTACCATATTTCCGTATCATCTCCTGCTTCTACTGAGATAGCAAGATGATCACCTTCGGATAAATCAACATCCGTTGTAAAAACAGAACCTGACTGAAACATTGGGAAAGCAGTAGCATCGCTGAAGTCTGCATCTCCGTCGGAATCTACTAAAAGGAAGAAGTTAGGGTTTGGAACAAAAGGTAAGCCCGTAGGATCTAAAGTAACCGTTACATCCCCTAAATCATTGGTCTCATTCACTACCCACTCTCTGGCAAGTCTTTCTCTTCCGGAACCAATGATGATCTCAGTGGTTGTATAGGTTGTAAAATCTTCATTGTCGTGTCCTATAAACATCCAGTCTCCGTTTGCTCTTGATGCGCCACCGGAAATTGTCAATGCTGCTGATGTAGCACTGTTTGCTATACTACCATCAGTGTGCTGACCGATACCTGCTATTTCGTTATCGTATGTGGCATAAGTGGCTTCATCCCAGAAATCGTCGGTTAGTGCTATATCGTATTTAGATGCCAGGTAAGACTCTACCACTATTCTTTGCGCGTTTGTTAAGTGCTGCCTGAAGATAATGACCTCCGCAAAGTCTCCAGCAAAATTTCTTCCATCATCTGCGTCTAATGTACCGATGTGCAAGTCAGAATCATTAGAATCTATTGATGAACCGGTGCTGTTAGAGCCTCCACTGGATTGATTGAGGAAATGCTCAAACGAACTGCTCGTATAGGTAATCGCATTGATAAAGGTATTTCCAACCGTTGCTGAAGCGCCTCCATCGTTATTGTTGTTAATCCTGCTATTCTGTTCCGTTCCGTTTGTAAAAGAAACATATGACTGTTCAACTCCATTATCATCTCTTTTACTAACATGCCCCCTAATACTGGATAGACTGGAAGGATTATAAACATAGATAATAGATATCTCATTTGTACCGTCAAGTTGCGGTGCTTCATTTAAATCATCTTCTATAAAAAGAAATTCTGTAGCCCCACCAGCAAATGTGATAGTTGGTAAGTTGTCAAAATTTGCATTCATAGAGGTAAATACCGGAGAGGTCCCGGCAGCTACAGCATTATACCCATAACCGGACTGATCAAGCCAGGTAGCTACTGATTCGCCATTTGAAGCGTCACCAGCGCCGGCATTGAGAACACCAGCATCAGCCTTTAACCAGAGGACAAGATTGGAGCTTCCGCTATTATCGCCCAAACCACCAGGTCCGGATTGTGCCATTGTACTGAAAGTGGTTATCAATACAACCAGCAATGCATAGAAAATCTTAATAATACTTCGCACGTGTGTTTTCATTTTATTCAATAAATATAAATTCCTCTCAGGCAGATAGATCTGTTGACAAATACCAGGAGGATCGCACTTAAATGAGTTTCGTCAATTTACACCAACATTTACCTACCAAAGGTAAACATGATTGTTTTGAATACAACTTTTATACTTTTGTAATATCATAAACTAATAAAACTTCCTGCTTAAATACTCTACTCATCGGTCAATTTACTCGGCAAAATGCCCTAATATTCAGGTAAAATGATTAGAATTTCTCATAATTTATTAATACCCAATCGAAAATCTTAACAAAAAAGTTGCTTTTACACTCCTGAAAATCGTTAAATATTCTCCTTTTTATAGTAAACTATCATTAATAATGACAAGAAGAACCACCAATTTCCCTACCATGTAATACTATTCACCGTATTCGTTACAGTGATGCATCGAAAATAACCGCGTTTTCACCAATGCGTTGATGCATTAATATATCAAAACATTGGGTATAATGAAATTGATCAAAGTACGAATAATAACGAAGATATAAGTCAGATTCCTGACACGTTATCTAAAAGATCAGAAGTGGGTAATTGCTGTGAATACATTGCTGGAGTTGCAAAATTCCTGCGATCAACTAAGTTCGCTGACCAATAAACGCTGACTTACCTGATTGCTAAGAGATTCATTCCGACCATTGTAGGCGACCACCACGCTTTGATCAAAATCAGAAATAGAGACTAGTTTCAATCGAGTACCCAAAACCAAATTTTTGCTGTTCAGAAATTCCAGAAACTCCTTAGATGACTCACTAAGCGCTGTTATGATTAAATCTGTACCCGGCCTGTACTCAGTAAGACATTTATAGTCTGGTTGATCTATTTTACCATCCTTATCGGGGATGGGCGAACCATGAGGGTCCACAGACGGGTAGCCCATCAACTCGTCCATGCGATCAAAGAAGGCAGGCGACTTGACATGTTCTACCTGCTCGGCAATTTCGTGAACTTCATCCCAGCCAAACCCCATCTTCTCCACAAGATACATCTCAGTAAGTCTGTGTTTGCGAAGAATAAGTGCGGCAACCTTCGCTCCCATCGCTGTCAGGACCAAAGGTTTGTACTTTTCATAAGATACATATCCCTGTGCCTGAAGGTTTTTAACCATACTATTTGCCGTTGGCTTGCTCACTCCCAGCAGCTCACTCAAACTGGAAATACTCACTTTGCCAGTCTTTTGAGAAAGGTTAAAAAGAGCTTTCAAATAGTTTTCTTCCGTGTGTGTTGCCATTGATCACATATTATGAACTAAAGATAAAAGTTTATCGTTGAAGATTTGTTAGATTACTCTAACTATTTAATTTTACCTTGCCAAACATTTTATTGTAACCATTAAAAGAACTAATAATCACTTAATGAGAAAGCACTTTCAATTTACGATATTTTGTCTGCTGGCAATTTGCATACAAGTTCAGGCACAATCAGGTTCTGTTACAGGTCAGGTTTCTGATGCCAACGGGCCAATGGAATTTGCAACAGTAGGTCTTGAAGGAACCACCTTCGGCACTACTACTGATGAAAATGGTAATTTTAGCATTGGCAATATACCTGCCGGATTCTACACCTTAAAAGCGAGTTCAGCCGGATTCAGAACCTTCAGTAAAAACATTGAAGTAAAGCCTGGCACTCCACTTACAGTTGAAATCCAACTAGCAGAAGATCTGCTCAACCTGGAAGAGGTTGTTGTCAGTGGAACTCGTTACGAATATGATCGGGTAAGTGCCCCTGTAGTTGTCAATGTTCTGGATAATAAAATCCTGAATGCCACGCAATCCATTGCTATTTCGGAGGGATTGAATTTCCAACCAGGTGTAAGGGTTGAAACAAATTGCCAAAACTGTGGATTTACACAAGTACGCCTCAACGGCCTTGAAGGTGCCTATTCTCAAATTCTGATTAACAGCAGGGCGACTTTCAGTGCACTCAATAGTGTATATGGGTTGGATCAGATACCCACAAATATTGTAGAACAAATCGAAGTAGTGCGGGGTGGCGGATCTGCTCTGTATGGCAGCAATGCCATTGCAGGTACAATCAATATCATTACTCAGGACCCGGTAGAAAACACCTGGGAGATAAGATCCAATACTGCTTTGATCGATGGAGATGCCCTGGATCAGACTTATACTTTCAACGGATCAATTGTGAGCGAAAGTTTAAACAGCGGTGTTACATTTTATGGCATGAACAGGAACAGAGACAGCTATGATGCCAATGGCGATGGGTTTACGGAACTGGTTCTACTGGAAAACAATGTGTTAGGAGCAAAAGCTTTTTTAAAACCAGGAGAAAGAAGTAAGCTATCGTTGGATTTCAGTGCTTTAAATGAATACCGAAGAGGCGGAAACAGACTTGACCTGGCTCCCCATTTCACAGACATAACCGAAGAATTACAGCACAACACTTTTTTTGGGAGCCTTAACTACGATCTCTGGAGCAAAGACGATAAGAATAAAGTTTCCATCTATGCTTCATCTCAAAAAACAGACAGGGATAGCTTTTATGGCGGTCTGGGCGGAGGAAGAACAGCCGAGGACAGCCTGCTGGCCATCAGTGCATACGGACTAACAGAAGACCGGGCAATAGTGGCAGGCACACAATACAACCGATATCTGGCTAACGATGATGTGTTGACAGTGGGTGTTGAAAGTCAGAACTACGATACGCGCGATGAAATACAGGGCTATAACCGTCTGATTGATCAGCAGGTGCATACCGTTGGTTTTTTTGGACAATATGAATGGAAGCCCTCTGCAAAATTCACTGGCCTTATCGGTGCCCGCTATGATGTGACTGATGTCACTGGCAACTATCAGATTGGTGATATTAACAGATCGGTGGATGCTAATATAGGTGTGTTGAGCCCACGGCTTACGCTGATGTATAAGTTAAATGAAAGCATCCGCCTAAGGGGTGGTTATGCAAGAGGTTTCCGGGCACCTCAGGCATTTAATGAAGACCTGCACATCTCTTCAGTAGGTGGTGAGCCACTGTTTGTGATTCTTTCTGATAACCTGGACAAAGAAACTTCTAATTCCTATTCTGGATCGGTTAACATCACTAAAGAAATTGGCGTAGCACAGACTAACTTGCTGATTGAAGGTTTTTACACGCAACTCCAAAATCCTTTCACGCAGGTGAGTACTGGATCAACTCTGCCCAATGGTTCCATTCTGGAAGAGGTAAGAAACGGCGAAGGTGCTACGGTTGCAGGGGTAAATTTTGAAGTGGGGTATTCTCCTTCTTCCAAATTTGCTTTTCAACTAGGCGGTACGGCTCAGCAAAGTAACTACGATGAGGCACAGGTACTGTTCGACCCGGAGGATGGTAGCGAAAATATCTTAGCAGTCGATGAGTTTGTGAGAACTCCTAATCTATACGGTTTTTTTACCACCAACTACAACTTTACAGAAACATTTAAATTAGATGTATCTGGTACTTATACCGGCCCGATGATTGTACCAAGAGTCGTGGGTGATGACGGCTTTTTAAATTTGATTGATTCCGAATCATTCTTCGATGCAAATATTAAGGCTAGCTATCAATTTGATATCAGGGATGACTTTCAGCTGGAATTGAGTGGTGGTATCAAAAATATCTTTAATAGCTATCAGCCTGAATTTGATTCCGGACCGGAACGAGACTCTGACTTCATCTATGGTCCTGCGGCTCCACGATCTATATTTGTTTCAATAAAAATTGGTAATCTGTAATGCTTCGCGCACCGGTTATCTTCATAGCTTTTCTTTTGTCTATTTCGCTTTTGGTGAATACAGATGGTCATGCTCAGGAATCAAAATCTATCAACTGGCTTACTTTCGAACAGTTGGAGGATTCACTGGCGGTAAAACCAAAAAAAGTGTTTATTGATTTCTACACTGACTGGTGTACCTATTGCCGAAAAATGGATAAAGTGGTATTTTCCAAGCCTGATGTAATTGACCTGCTGGATGAACAATATTATGCGGTACGGTTTGATGCTGAAACTGAGGAAAAAGTAAATTTTGGTGGACAGGTTTTTGGTAATGAGCAAGTCGGAAAGTCACGAAGACCAGTTCACCAGCTGGCACAATTGCTGGCATTGAGGAATAACCAGTTTGCCCCTCCTGTACTTGTGGTTCTGGATCAAGATTTCCGGGTAATTAGCCGATATTTCCAGTATTTAGACAGCAAAAAATTGATCAAAGCATTGACTGAGTGATTATACGTTAGCTTCTGGTAAACTACTTTCAAAGAAGACTAATAAACAACTGCTCACCATGCCGGGTCAACTAACCCAGAAACTATCGAAGTAAAAAGTCCCAATTTAGGATGGCACACCCTCATACACTTTCGGCTCTGCATAGTATACTTTCAGCTCTGCAATATCATCTTCAGGCTCTGCATAATATACTTTTAGCTCTGCAATACCATCTTCAGGCTCTGCATAATATACTTTCAGCTCTGCAATATCACCTTCAGACTCTGCATAATATACTTTCAGCTCTGCATTATCGTCTTCAGGCTCTGCATAATATACTTTCAGTACTGCCTTATCATCTCCTCTCTGTGCATAAAATGCTAAAAGCGCTACTGTACCATCTTTTAGTAAATCGGATAACACTTACCGCAATACATGATCCGTTTTCCTCATCGGCTAAACAGCAAATGCTGACTAATGATTGGTTACTGATAAATCGTCAAAAGAAAAAAAATTAAAAAAACTTCCTAAAAAGGGGTTTACCTTTTCATTTTTCTGCCACATATATATGACGGGTTTGTACTAAATAGCTTGATAAGCTTATCAATCGTCAGTTTAATAAATTAATAACTATCAAAATTTTAAAATTATGACTCAATCACAAATTAACAAATTAGCAATGTTTCAGGCATGTAATCAATATCTCATCGAGAATCAGCCGGTATGGGATGCCATTCCTGTTGTTCACTCTTACAGGCATAAGTTGTCTGCTATACAACTTGCCATTAAAGAAACAGCCTTGGAGCAGGACGCTGCGCAAGTACACATTAGCAAGTCTCAAATAGAATTGAAAAACTCCATTGCCGATTTCATGGGAATCACGGACGACTCATTTGAGGTGTATGCAGAGGATACTAATAATGCGGAATTGCTTTCAGTAGCTTCCAATTCAGTTTCTGATTATAAAAGGTTACCGAACGAGGAGTTTGAAATCAAAGTGAAAAACATGATCGATAATATGGAGAAGTATCTTCCGGAAATGGCTGATTATGGATTTACTCCAGATCAGCTTGAAAATGTAAAAGCTGATTTCAATCAATATCAGGAAAAGCGTGGCAAACCGAGGGCTTATAAGATTTCTTCGAGAATTGCTACTCAAAACCTGAAGGTACTGTTCCAGGATGCTGCTGTCATTCTAACAAAGATGGACAAGGTTTTAAGGCGCTTTCAGCTTACTGATCCATCTTTCTACAATGGTTACAAAGCAGCCAGGTTAGTAATTAATTCATAAGAGTAACATAATTCGTAACTTGATTGGTTTAAACCTCCCAGCCTGATGGTCGGGAGGTTTTTTATTGGCAATGTGTCGTTCTTGAAGCAAGTTTTGCAGGTACATTCCGTTCATAAGCAAGTCACATAAAAAAACCCTCCGTCTTTCAACGGAGGGCTGTCATTGCATAACACAATTAGTTCAATATCACCTGATCATCAGTCTGAGCTGCTGAGATTGTCCTCTCTGGCGTACAAGTATCATGTATACACCATTGGCAAGTTTATCTCTCACATTCAGCTGATAACTGTTTCTTAAATCTTCCGGCATCACTTCATTGGTAAACAACACTCTACCATTCAGATCTACCACATTAATCTCTACAGGTGCCAGCTCATCACCGGAACTCAACCTGATAAATATCTGATCTTCACTGGTTGGGTTCGGATAAGCTACAGCCTTGAACTGTACATTTGGATCGGAATAATCAACAAAAGCAATTTCCGAATATTCAAATGCTCCGTCAAAGTCTATCTGTTTCAATCTGTAGTAATTGAGCCCTTGTCTAGGTGCCTCGTCAATAAATGAGTACTCCTGCGCCACATCGGTAGTTCCGTTTCCGGAAACTACTCCTATCAGATCAAATTCGACACCATCAACCGAACGTTCTATCTCAAATCTGTCATTATTCAATTCCGATGCAGTGGCCCACTCCAGTAAAGTTTCATCGTCCTGTAAGGTTGCAGTAAACGATATCAATTCTACAGGCAAGGCAGTATTGTCACCAGCGGTGAAATCACTGAAGGACGTTACTCCCGGCCAGCTGATCAGATTGGCTGCAGCATTTAAGATTGTTACATCACTTACCAGGAACGAATTGTATTTAACAGCAACAAAGTCATTCTCATCTCCTACGATATCCGCGTCTGTATACTGATAAGATATGTCGTAATTAGGAGAAGTAAGGCCTGTACTTTCAACTGTCCAGAACCTGGTAATGTATGAACCTGCTGGCGTTAATGACGGATGAATATTATCCGTTACATTCACCTGAATTCGCGGGATGATACCCGTTCCGGAGTTAAGTGTCAGATTCACCGGACTATATTCGTCGTTATCACCAACAGGGAATGTATTGAAGACGCCATTTGTGATCAATCTGTCTACCACTCCTGTACCATCAGCCTGAATATAGCTACCTGCTCCACCTCCTGTGATACCTTCAGCCGCTGAATTATTAATAAACAGCGTGAAGTTACCGAGAATCAGGTCTCCGCTAATCAATGCCAGACTATCGGAAATTGCAACACCACCTGAATTGATCGTCAGGTCTTCGGCAGGTTTGTTAAGTTCTACCCTCGAGAAAGTCTCAGCGCTACCCGTTTTACCCACTGTCTGTGCATTGGACCCGAGGAATCTTACAATTCCCTGATTAGCAGTAAAGGTTGAATTAATGGCAGTAGCCCAATTACCGTAAAGGTCTATGTCATAGTCACCGGTACCGTCGGTATTAAGAACCGGGTTTCCATTGACTGTGATGTCGTTATCTACCTGAATATCACCGCAAAGTGTTCTTGTACCGCTTCCGGATATGATCAGGTTAAAATAAGTGACTGGTTCCACACAATGGTCTCCGGTTGTGGCAGCATAATCAACCGTTCCGTTTCCAGCATTGAAAGTACCTCCGGCATCCACCGTCATAGTAGTTCCCAGCGTTAAGGTATGACCACCGTTTCCGAGATTTAATGTACCTGCAACAGTTACCGTTACCGCCGAAACTGAAATATCTGTATCGAGTGTTACCACCGAATTGATTGTAACAGGTTCATCGGGAGTAGGTACACCTATCAGCCACGTGTTAGGATCATTCCAATCACCATCGTTGATGGCGGTGTTTATAGCCATACCAATGGTGAAGACATCACCATCAGCAAGATTAACAGGTTCTACCAAGGCAAATGCGCCAAATCTCTCATCAAGTCTGTGGAATACAAGGTCTCCGTCAATATCATCAGAGAAGTCGCCATCACCATCATTGTCAACAATTAAGAAGAATTGCTCAAAACCGACAGGATTAGCAGGCAACATCGTGGTATCAATCATGATTCTGAAATTCCCGATATCACCGGACTCTTCTACCAGCCACTCGCGATCAATTCTTTGTGCAAAAGGTTGCAGATTAGTCGTTAGCTCCGTATTGCTGTATGTTGCTACTGAAGCACTGTCATGTCCTACTACCAGGTATTCGCCATCGGCGACACCATCTGGTGAATCGAACTGCAGGAACTGATCGGAGCTTCTTGCTACGGTGTGTCTGTTGCTTGCATCATCTCTACCGATACCAAAGATATCATGTGGATGAGTAGCATCGTTGGCATCAGGATAAATATCCTGAGTTGTCACTGGTACACCATATTTACCTTCATAATAACTCGCTAAGAGTTTCTGTTGGAAAGTATTCGTATTGGCCTCATTGAACTGATAAATCTCGAGGATTTTTCCATCAAAATATTCTCCTTCTCCACTTACAGTACCAGATGGGAATCTTGTATCGTTTCTCACCGCACCGATTCCTATCTCTCCACCGTGAGGTGCTAACAGAGCAGTTACGCCCGAAGTATTTCCGGTAAATGCTCCGCCGGTAGACTTGTATCCGTTCACTCTGATTTCGCCTGTCAGAACATCCAGTTCGAAGTTGGCATAAACAAGCTCATTTGCCAGAATAGGAGTTGTTACTTCTATGTAGTTCCAGCTATTGGTGTTAGACCATGCGCCGAAATGTAATACATCAGTTTCTATCCAGATATTCATTCCGTTACCGCCTCCACCTTGCTCGTATACTACCTGTCTGTCGGTCACGTTGGCAGAAACTTGGAATACAACTCCTGTAGTTTTCAGGGAATATCCATCACCTTCTGTATTAATTAACTCATCGTTATCCATCAACAGATCAGTAGTGGCTGTTCTGTCAAAATCAATTGAAGGCTTTCTGTTCACATCATCTAACAGGAATGTCGGAGATGTGGTTGATGTAGCAGTATCATATGCATTGTTATTTTGCCCTGACTGATCGGTCCAGAAGAACACCGGATCCGAATCAACCGCAGCAGTAGTTCCCGCAGGATCACTAAATACATTGAAGTCTGCTCTTAGCCAGATAGACATCTCAGCCCCTGTCAGAGATTTACCAACTCCACCCGGCCCGATTGGTCCAAGTCCGCCATCGTCATCAATAATGGTATATGTAAGGGTGGTATTTGCACCGAGCGTTGCATTCGTAGCACTGTTAAGATTAATGATAATTGTTTCATCACTTTCTATGATCAGGTCATTAAATACCGTAATATCAATTTCACCGCTCGTAGCTCCCACAGGGAATTCCAGTGAGGACGTTACCAGGTTGTAGTCAGTACCTCCTCCTGTAGCAGTAGAAGCGACATCTACAGTGTAGTTTACAGTAACAGTTTGAGTAGATGCTTGTGACAATATCAAAGGTACGGTAACTGCAGAGGTTGCTTCCGAGCCCAGTAACGTAGTTCCTGAGAATTGTACTTCTGGAGCAACATCATTATCCTGAATAGTATAGGTAAACGTTGTAGTATCCCCCAGTCCGGCATTGGTAGCACCTGTCAGTGTGATCACAACTGTTTCATCCGGCTCATCGATTAAATCATCGTTGATATTGATAGAAATCGTTTCGAGCGTATCTCCTGCTATGAACGTCAGAGTTCCCGGTGTTGCCAATTCAAAATCCTGACCTGAACCATTGGTAGCCGTTCCTGTCACTGCATAATTGATCGAGATGGTATTTGCATCATCTCTTTCGGAAAGGAATACATCTATCAGAATAGGTGTGTTATCTTCCGTATTCGTAGAGTCTGCATTGGCCAGGTTTGCTATTCTGGTCTGATCTGAATCGTTGATTGTAAAGGTCAGCACGCTGTTGGTACCTAATTCCACATCACCGGAAGGATTGGAAAGAGTAATGGTAAAGGTCTCATCGCCTTCTACCCCTGCATCCTGCGTCAATGGTATGCTAATCCCTCTGCTGTTTTGTCCACTGTTGAATGTCAGTGTACCATCAGCCAGCAGATAATCAATACCTCCCCCTTGTGCGGTTCCATCCGTTACAGTATAATCTACCGTTACAGGATCGTTGGCAATATAGCTCAGCAACACGTTTACCGCACCCGGGGTATTGTCTTCCAGTTCGTTCACGGCGGCAAATTCAAACTCCACTGTACCGGATATAAGCGCAAAAGTGAAATATCTGTCTCCGCTGAGGTCGATGTTATTAACAGAGTACTCTCCGCTACCAGGACTGGTTTCTGACATTTGATAGATAGCAGCTCCTGTAGTGAAGTCACCGTCATCGTCAACCAGTACAGCATAATTCTCTTCAAAGCCTACAGGAGGCGATGAAAAATCACTTGCTGACAATGTCATGGTAATACCTCCAACATCACCTACCATGTCTGCACGCCATTCTCTTGACACTCTTCGGTAACCTAATGTATTGTTATCAGGCACCTCAGTAGACACCCACGAGTTGATTGTTTCATTGTTATGACCAATCAGCAGGAACTCATTGTCACTAAGTGCTGAAGGGTTATTGATTCTAATTATACCGGTTCCCTGAGCGTCGTTATGGGTGTTGGCAGCATCAGTTCTACCGATACCTACTATGTCATAACTGTGATCACCCTGATGATCATAGATATCTTCTGTTGAGATATCAATATCATATTTGGTCCCCAGGTAATTGTATACGATTCTTCTCTGAGCTTCATTGTATACAATGTTTGTAACAATTACTTCTGAAATCACTCCTGTAAACGGGCTTCTCGTTGAACTTGAGCTAATGTCGTGATAGACTGTACCACCGTTAGTAGCTCCTATTCCGATATCATCCGGGTGGTTGAAAAGTCTACCACCTCCGGCTAAAGCTGTCAGAGCTTCTCCGTTGAGTCCTCCTCTTACTTCTCCGTTGAAGCCTGCACCGTCTACTTCAAAATCGTATTGTAACACAACGAAATAGTTGGTGTTTGGCGATACTGCTCTTTGAATATTGATGGTAAAAGGTGGCGTAGATGCAGGCCATGGAGTGGTAGCTCCACCGTCATCATCTATCTGATTGTATCCACCTATATATAACGTTCCATCTAAGATGTAGATACTTAAACCTCTAATTCCCCCTCCTTCTTCGTAAAGCATTTGTCTCGAGGTAACATCCGTTGATGTCCTGAATGCTACATAGATCGTTTTCTTATCGTAAGGACCACCGATATTGATGTCCTCAGTATCATTTAATGCAATCAGGTCATTAGAACCATCAAATGAAAGGGCTGGTCTGTTATTCATTTGATTGGTCAGGAATACAGGCTGGGAATTGTTGTCGATCTGGAAACCATCATTACTGTTATCAGTCTGGTCGATCCACGAAGCAACGGTAGCACCATTACTAAAACCTGAGTTATCATCATCAGCTCTCAGCCAAAGTGCTGTCTGTGCAGACAAGTTACCAACTCCACCGGGTCCTCTGAAACCGGCACCATCGTTATCCAATATGGTATAAGTAACAGTAGCGTTTGTACCAATTGTCGCATTAGGACTAGGATCCGAAAGTGTAAAATCAACCGTTTCATCCGGCACTTCTTCCAGGCCGTCATCAATGATTGTCACCCGCAAACTATCTGTTACGGTACCTGCTGGTATAACGATGCTGTTTACTCCGATCTGGAAGTCATCGTCTAAAGTTGCTGTACCACCAGTATTTGTGAAACTGATTGGAATATCCTTACCCGAAGGCCCGGAGAGTTCAATGGCCAGTTCCACTGTCTGGAATGACTCATCTCCCGATCTGGCTGCTTCGGTAAACTGTACTGTAGGCGGCAGATCATTGTCTATAATTGTAAAGGTAAATACGGAAGTATCACCCACTGTGGCATTGCTACCACCGATGATTGAGACTACAATGTCTTCATCTTCTTCATCGAGTAAATCTTCGATGATATTAATCGGTAATGTTTCCAGTGTATCTCCTGGTACAAATACCAGAGTATCTAATGCCTGAATGAAATAATCTATGCTATCGTTGAGGGCTGTACCACCCGTTACGGATAAGTATACTTCCGTCGGATTGATGTTATCAGCAGCATTTAAAAATACTGTAATACCCTGTATAGTTTCGTCTTCCGTATCTGAACTGTCGCTCAGTACAAAATTGGCTTTTCTAAAGTTGTCCTCGTCATTGATACTGTAAGTATGTACGGTGTGTGCTCCTAACTGACCTAGTGTAGGATTGGAAAGTGTTAACTCTACTGTTTCATCACTTTCTACCTCAGAGTCATTCAAAACTTCTATTTCAGCATTGATTGTAGTATTTCCAGCCGGTATTGTCAGCGTTGCATCTGTGAAGTTGTAGTCTACACCTTCAGTGGCTGATCCAGCAGTTTGGGTAACATCAAAAGATAAATCAAGACCAAGAGGATAGTTAAGGTCTATGGCTATTTCAGCAGGTGTCAGATTTTCAGGTCCGTTAGATGTTAACTGTCTGAAAGAAACCTCAGGGCTAATAATAGCATAAGTAAAGAATGAACCATCGGACAGGTCGACATTACTGGCTTCATATGCGCTCCCATTTTGGGTAAGTGGTACAATGGTTGAACCACTACTGAAATTACCATCTGAATCTACCAGCAATACCCTTTCTGTGAAGATAGATGAAATTGTACCAGTAAAGCTTGTCGTATCAATGCTGATATTAACTGTTCCCACATCACCAGTCTGATCTACTCTCCATTCTCTGGTAAGCCTGATCAGACCTGCCGGAGCTTCTGTAGTTACATAAGTATCTATCAATCCATCATCATGACCGAATATGAAATACTCGCCATCATCCAGGTTACTGGCATTAGAAATTGTGATGGTACTATCTGACTGAGTGCTGGTTTTGAAAGTACTTGCATCTACTTTACCCAGACCTGCTACGCCAAAGCTATGAGTGCCCTGGTAAGCAAAGAAGTCATTTCCTGAATCAGCAATCGATGCATTGTATTTAGCAGCGAGGTAGTTTTCCAGGATGATTCGTTGAATCTCGGACAGGTTTCCATTGAAAGTGATCAATTCCATCACCTTACCTTCGAAGAAATTATTTCCTGACCCGTGGAAAGGAGCATCACCTCTGTTTCCGATCGTAATATCTCCACCGTGAGTAGGAATACCATCAGCTGGCGATGCTTTCGCACCCTGATCGATTCCATTTACATAGGCTCTTAATCCATCACCAGTTGAATTATAATCCAATACGGCAATAATTGTCTGTCCCGGAGAAACAGGATAACTTAATGTGTCAAACGCCTCGTCTGTGCCAGTGCCCAAATTTTCCCATGCCGCCACAAATAAGCTGTCCTGGTACACATACATACCAAATCCATTGGTTCCTCCACCTTGCTCATAGATTCCTTGTCTCTCTTCAGTTTCAGTAGAAAGCTGAAAAGCTGCAACTATGGTCTTGTTAGTGTAAGGCCCCGAATCATTTATATCATCGGCGTTAGCAATATTCATCTCCTGGTCTCCGGTAGAAAAATCCAGAACAGGCTTTTGATTCACATTGTCACTCAGGTTATTCTTATAGACAGGCTCGAAACCACTAACCGCAGAGGCATCATTTCCTGTGGTTGAAAAATCCCTCCACCCATCTGCAATCTGGTTATTAGCAGCTGCAGTATTAGTTGCATTATCAGTAAATACCAATCTATCCGATCTCAACCAGAACACATAATCTGTAGCTGTTCTTACGCCACCGGGACCGGTAAAGCCAGCCGCGTCATTGTCATTGATTATGTAGGTAAGTGTATCTTCAGCACCTATTGTCGCATTTGACAGATTACCATTATCAAAAAGTCTTATCTGTATCTGCTCATCGATTTCAAGGATAATATCCTCAAGAATTGCTATTGAAATAGTACCAGTCAAGTCACCCTGAGCAATATACAATGTACCGTCAGCAAGATTAAAATCCGCTCCGCTGGTAGCAGTCGTATTGGCAACTACCACTTCATAATCCACCGTGGCTTCCAGTCCGGATACCGATGATAGTGCGACCTGGATATTTGCCGGACTATTACCTTCCGATCCGTTTGATAAAGCGGTCACGAAGGCTAACTCAGGCGCAACATCGTTATCCAATATTGTTACAGTATGACTTGTATTCGTACCAAGGCTGGCATCTACAGGGTTACTCAAAGTAATGATTGCCGTTTCGTTGTTCTCTAGTATCAAATCATCCGTGATCAACAACTGAATGGTATTAAATAGATTTCCGGCAGTAATAGTTACTGTTCCGCTGGCTAGTGTATAGTCTTCACCACCTCCTGTAGCTGTTCCTGTCACTGTGTAGTCAGCAAAAATATCCGAAGCACTTGTTGAGTTGAGTTTTACGGTAACGAAGACCGAGCCGGCAGCTTCACTAATTTCAGTAGTTTGTACTGAGAAATCTATCTGATTTGTCTGATCATTATCTTCAATCGTATAGGTAAAAGTGGATTGAGTCCCCAGGACTAATCGTGTCGAAGGATTTGCAATATCAATTACAATTGTTTCATTGCTTTCAATATCAGTGTCATCGTTTATAGAAATACTAATGAATTGTTCGGTAACTCCCGGATCAAATGTAAGCGTCCCGTCTGCAAAATCGAAATCATCAGACACACCTCTTGCAGCTGTGGAGCTTCCTGCATCCAGAGCAAAATCAACTGTGAAAGCCTCTGTTGCCTGATAATTCAAAGATACTGATACTGCAACCGGTGTGGCGGCCTCACTGGCATTATCAGATGCAAGGGTAAAAGATACCGAAGGTCTGAAGGCACCTATCGCCAAATAATCACCATCATTGAGCGATATGCCTGAGGCTTCAAAAGACCCAACATTCTGAGTAAGTGTGTACACGGTCGTCCCTGCAGAAAAATCGCCATCGGCATCCACCAATAGCGCATATTCGCTAAACGCGGGATCTGGCGCTGCGCTAACCGAAGTAGAATCATATGAGAAACTAAATGTTCCTAAATCACCTACTTTTTTAACTCTCCACTCACGTGATAGTCTCACAAAATCAGCATCCGGAATATCTGTTGCCACAAAGGAACCAATGCTTTCATTGTCGTTTCCGATCAGCGCAAATGCACCTTCGTTGACAATTGTAGGATTACTAATGACTAATATACTGTCGGACTTAGCAGCCAGGTGAAATTCCGAATTATTTTGTCCAATACCGGCAACATCGTATCCATGAGTTGCTCTGAAGGCAAAGGCGTCAATTCCTGTCGCTCCAATAGCATTGTCATATTTTGCAGAGAGGTAGTTTTCAACCAATACTCTCTGAGCGTCGTTAAAATTCGTATTCGTAGATAATAGCTCAAGAACCTGCCCCTCAAAATAGGCATCTCCGGTAGGGTCTGAGCCTCCCACCAAGGTACTGTTATTCTTAAAACCTACTGCACCGTCATCACCATGTGCATCAAAATCCGGTTGTCCCAGTGAGCCGGATGATCCTGCAAGCTCTCCATTGAAATAACCGTTTATGGTCTCAGTAGCACCATCATATTCTAAAACACCTATGTAAACTCTATTTGGAATCGCTAATGCTGTAAACTCATAGTAGGTTGCTGCCCAGTCATTATCCCAAATGGCTAATACTACATTTCCATTAGTAACATGTACGTTTAGACCGTTACTTGATCCTCCCTGCTCATAGACTATCTGCGTATTATTTATATCAGTACCCGTTTTGAAGGCAATTGCTAAAGTCTTTTCTGTAAAGTTGGACGTATTGATGTCAGCATTGCTGCCAATAGTCAATGCGACATTACCCGAACCGAAATCCACAACAGGCCTGTTATTTACATTATCGGTCGCATTGTCTTTAAAGACAGGCTCAGCTCCGCCTAATGCACTGAGGTGGTTGTTGTTTCCCGTCAGATCATTCCATTGTGTAATGGTGCCGTTATCAGCGGCTGGTGTTACGCCTGCATCGGCAAACACCGCTGAGTCAGCTGCAAACCAAAAAACATAAGATGATGCTTCAAACACACCACCAGGGCCTGTAATTCCACTGTTTTGTGTATCGTTATCTCTGATCGTTAATGCAAATTGTTGTGTACCCCTTACTGCTACATTGTTATTGGCACTGACCAAATTCAGAACTACGGTTTCTTCCAGCTCGATATCAGCATCGTCGTTTAAAGTCACAACAATATTTCCTGATGTATTGCCTGCCGTAATGATCAAAGGACTCGCAGAAAGTGTAAAATCTGCTCCACCGCCTTCGGTAGCTGTACTTGATCCGTCTACTGCAAATGTAATTTCAGTATCCGAAGCAGAGGCTACAGATAACTCAACAGCAATATTGACTGTTCCGGCTGCCTCCGATGCAGAAGCTGTTAGCACTTCAAAGAAGGTAGTAACACCAACCGTAGCAATCGTTACATATCTATCTCCTGCAAGAGGAACATTGGTCGCTTCAAAAAGACCTCCATTCATGGTCATTTCATAAGCCTCAGTGCCTCCGTTGGAAAAGTCTCCGTCATCATCTGTCAGTAATACATAGCCGCTGTAGTCCGTAGGTAAAGCATCGATATCTGTTGGGTCAATTAAAATGGTGGCATCATTTACCGTTCCGGTGACGTCTAAGGCCCATTCCCTCGCTATTCTTTGTAATGAATCGGCAGGCACTTCCGTCGCAGACCAGGAAACAGCTCCATTGTCATGACCGAAAAGCACGTATTCTCCATTATCCAAACCGGAGACAGTATTCACTCTCAGCAGATTATCGGATTCAGCGTCATCATTTGCGCCACTGGCTTCCTGTCCTACCCCAGCTACATCATAGAAATGTGTAGACTGAAAAGCGTATAAGTCGGTGGGTATTGCCACATTGTATTTTGCAGCAAGGTAATTCTCTACAATATTTCTTCTTGCAGAATTTAGATCAAACTGATACACGATGATTTCGGCAATATCACCACCAAAATAATTATTGGCGGTTGCCCCTACCGCGATACCACCAATAGTCTGAGTGGTCAGTGGTTTGGATTCGTCAAACTCTACAGTTACTATATGAATCTGATCGTAAGTCCAGGGCTGTGAGTTGTCATTATCTATCAATCCGGAATAGGTTGCTCCGTCCAGTGCGTATCTTGCAGTACCACCAATTCCATTGATTTGGCCGTCAAAACTAAAACCATTTTGAACAGCGCCAGCTCTCGGTTCAGCTGCTACATGAACATTTTCATAGTAACTACCATACATATGTCCTAACTGGGAGTTATCCTGATCGAAAGTGCTCACTCTAAAGACAATAAATGCAGTTTTTACCGTGTAAGAGTAATCATTTTCAAGGTTGTCGTTGATACCATCGAAACTGATTACAGGAAAACCATTGAATTCATTGGTTTCATATCTGGGTTGTTCGCCTGTTACTGACTGTGATGCATTTCTGCTATTTCCGGAGGATTCCGGCCAATCTATGTTGAGGCGATCACCATCAGTGAGCCCTGTAATTTCATCTGCCTTCAGCCAAAATTCAGTGGTGTTAATTCCTCCGACACCACCAGGTCCGTTGAAACCAAAATCACCGTCGTTATCATCGATCGTCAGAGTATGTACAGTTCTGTCTCCCAACGTAATAGAGGGATTACTAAGGGTTAATACCAGCGTTTCTGAAGCCTCTGGCTCTGCGTCATCATTGATTAAAGGGACGATATTGGCACTGATATCTCCGGCAGGTATTGTTAGCGTACCGTTGACCAAGGTGAAATCTGCACCACCACCTGTCATTGTGCCTGAAACCGCATAATCTACCGTAACGTCTATACCGGAAATACTGGAAAGTACTACAGGGATTGTCGGATTGGCAACATCTTCCGTACTCGTTGACGATGTTGTATTGAATTGTACAATTGGTGCCGGATCATTATCTGTAATGTTTACAGTATGAATGATTGGTTCTACCGTTGATAGGTTACCATTGGTAGGATTAGACAAACTGATAACGATCGTTTCCGTCGCTTCATTAATAGCATCATCTGTGAGGGTGATTGGAAATGTCGTAGAAATATTATTGATAGGAATAGTCAAAGTTCCTGATGCCAGCGTGTAGTCGTCACCATTTGCGGCCGTTCCGCCTGTTACTGCATAGTCAACAGTTGTGTTATTAGATGGGTCTACCTGGCTGGGCGTAATATTCACTCTGATATCGACATTTCCTCCGGTTTCTGAAATGGTCGTAGAAGCCTCATCGAAAAATATTTTTCTCAGGTTGTCATCATCAACGATGGTATAGCTGAGTGGTGCATTTAAGGCATTCACTCCTGCAGTTAATCCTGTGATGACAATTTGAACCGTTTCATCTGATTCTTCCTGATTATCGTTGTTTACATTTAGACTAAAAGTTAAAGAATTAGATCCGGCGTTAAATGTTACCGGAGTACTGGCAATTACTTCATAATCCTGGTTATCAACGTTCGGATTGAGAACCAGAGCACCGGTTGCAGTACCGTCTGCAGTCTGATAGTTGAAGTTAACATCTGAAAGAGGAATGTAATTCAGACTAATTGTAATGTTTGGGTCTACTGTTTCGAAATCGCTTTGGGTAGCTGCTCCAAATCCAAGTGAAGGAATAACAGTTCCGAAACTGAGGTACTGACCATCAATGATGTCTAAGTCAAGCTCATATATATTATCGCCTCCTACAGACTGCATCTCATAAATACTGGCATCCGTAAAATCTCCGTCATCATCTACCAGCAACACAAATCTGGTATAATCTGCGGTAGGTCTGGCAAGGAGGTCTGTGGTGTCCAATGCTATTTTAACAGTTCCAACATCACCTGTTTCGTCCAACCTCCACTCTCTTTCGATCCTTTGAATCTGATTAAGCCCTGAGGTTGGCAATTCGTTGGTTGTCCAGGTAACATTGCCTCCGTCGTGGGCAAAAAATAAAAATTCGTTATCAGCATCCAATCCTGCAATATTGCTGATTTCAAGTAATGAAGAGGAGCCAGCGCTTGCCTTGATGTTCGATGCATCTACCCGGCCTATTCCGGCAACATCTTCTGCGTGTGTACTTTCAAGACTGTAATAATCTACACCAGCTGCAGTAATAGAAATTGAATATTTAGAGGAAAGGTAATTTTCAATTGATATTTTCTCAGCATTATTTAAAACTCTATCGAAGGCTATAATTTCTGCAATATCACCTTCGTAGTTCTGTTCTGATATATCGAAATTAGGTTCCAGCGAACCCAGCAACTGCCTGTTAAGTGTTCTAGTGCCATCAAATTCCACAGCTACAATTTCGAATTGGTCAGGATTGGCATTGTCATCTCCATTGCCAAAAAAGGCACTATAGCCATCACCATTAAGACCAAACCTGCCTTCATAGCCGTTTCCACCGGCACCATCGAAGCTATAACCATAAGACCTTGCAGCACGCGAATCAATTGCCACGTGAATCTCATCGGCATATGATCCCCACAACTGACCAAGGTCTTCGTTGTTTTGTCCTGCTATGTCCGGGAAAAAATAAACGATGATTACTGTTCTGGCATCATACGTATAGATATCATCAAGGTAATCATCCAACCCATCAAATCTCACGATCGGTTTTGAGTTAATTACATTGGTAATGTAAGTTGGTCTGCTGGCTGCCGGAACACTGCCATCGGTGGCATTGCGGTTATAGCCCGAAGCATCCGGCCAGATAATAACCGGGTCTCCGTTGTTCAGCGTATTAATTCCATCTGCTTTAAGCCACAGAACCAATTCAGATGTACCATCTGTGGAGCCCGTACCACCGGGACCATCTTGTGCTTTTGTGCTGACTCCAAATGTCAGTACTAGCAGAAGAGCCAGCACAATTTCTAATGGGTTCTTAAAGAACCATTTCCTCTTAATTGATATCATACCTTACTTAGTGTGTTGTTTCTGTTGTTTCACGAAACTTTAAAAAATCTCTTCGAAACCGGAGTAATCACCTTTACGGTGAAACCAAAAGATCATCACTTCTTTGGCATAGTACTCCTCACGTAAAAATATTACTATTGAGATTATTGTCCACAATTATTCGTTCAACACCATAAATTTGTAGTTGAACTGAAATTTTTAGTGGTTTTTACTCATCTCTCTTCCATAAAAAAAACCATCCTGACGATACGCCAGGATGGTTACTGATTTTAGTTTTTACAAGTAAAGGTGTTGTTAATTAATCTCTTAATCGAACTTCGGAAACAATGCGTTAAAGATTTTGTCAAATAAAGAAGTCTTCGCTTTTTCTGAAATTTGCTTTTCTGCTACAACTGCTTTTTGTGACTTTTTCTCATTGGCAGCAATTATATTCCGCTTATTTACTTCGCTTCCCGGGGTCTGTACCGGCTTTCTATTAGAATGGACCCTGTCTCCTACAACTAAGGATCCGTTGTTTACTTTTTTCTCCTGAGTGACCAGTTTTCTTTCTGTCACCATGCCAGGCTCGAACCAGTTGATGGCCTTGTCTAATTTTGAGAAGAATTTGAACGTCAATGATGGATATACAAGCGAAAGTGTCTTGTAGATAGCTTTACCATAAATCTGTCCTACAATTGAGGCAGAATCTACAACTGCCACCTTATTAAGTTTCGGAATCAGCGGTTTGATATGAACTTTTAAATATTCATTTTTCACCCAAACTCTACATTCTGCATCCAGCTTTTCTATTCGTGTACGATCCATGATAATATTTTCAACTCCCTGTGATCTAACTAGCTCAGCTGCAGACAATAACGCCTCTTTATAATCATCGAAGCGGATATCTCCAATAAAAGATATCTTCGCCATTTTGCGGCTGTAATCGATTGTTAGTTCGGTACTGGGTAATCGTAAAATCTTATCCATTTCAGTCAGTTTGTTGGTGGTTCCTGATTGTGAAACTAGATAAGTAAATGATAAAAAAATAATTACTTCGATAGATAGGAAATAGTCTTCGATTAATGATGATTTTTATCATATAAAGAAAAATCCGTGAATTGGATTATATACTGTTACATGCTGATTAAATACCGAAGAAGTATTTGTTATGAATGGTTTAAAAGGCCAAAGTACACCAATAATCAAAGCAGCACCGCAAAATAAATGCAATGCTGACTCCTGAAAACTTTATGTTAAAAGTCTTCCATGCACGTTTGAAAATGACAGAAGTAGTGTGATTATCTTTAAGTCCGGGATCTGATTTAATCAGGAAAGAAGTATCTGAACAATTTATTGATCAGCGAAGATTCAGAAGATTGTGGGGCATCAGCTTCGGTTGAATCAACTGTTACAAGCTGATTTTTCTTTTCATCTTCAACAATTTCACTCTCTTTGGACACGATATCCTCAAAGAAGCTTTTTTCATCTTTAATCAATTCTTCTACCGCAACTGTTGGCTCATCTCGTCTTCCAATCCATTCAATAGCCTCATCCAGGTCATCGAAAGACTTAATCTTTAAGTGAGGATAAATCATTCGTAATGAGGCGAATATAGTTTTGCCATATATTCTTCCTACAATAGATTGAGATTCTACTATGGCCACTTTTTTGATCTGAGGCACCAATGGTTTGATATGTCTTTTGAAATAATAATTTTTGACCCACAACCTGCATTCAGCATCCTGCTTCAATACCTCTCTTCTGTCGATGACAATATGGTCTGCCTTGCCCATGCTTGCTAACCTCGCACCTCCAAGTAACATAGCTTTATAATCATCGAAAATAATATCACCGGTCATTCGACCTACAATTATTTTTCTGTCAAAATCTGCCGTTAAATTAGTAGTGGTTCTGTTTAGTATGTTTTTCATTTGAATTGATTTGCTCAGTGTGTTCGACGAAGGTAGCTTTTTCTGTGTCGGTCATTGAAATTACTCGGCGAGATTTAAATATCGCCCGTTAAAACAATTCTACGTCGCTTTGGAGATATTTTATGAGCAGGCATAATGACGGAGTGAACTGGTATAATTTCCGATAAACCAAAGACACAATTATGTTAATTAACCCATTCTCACTTATTGATATTCCAGTATTTGATTTGCAACTACAGCCTGATTAGGAAATCATAAAATCGATTGATCCAATTTTGGTTGATGAAAAGGAAAACAGAGAGTTTTATCACTTACGTCTAAGTCACAAAAAACCAAGCGTTACGAATGAAGCATTTCATTTTGATCAAATTACATGGTATCTGTTCAGTTTGGTGAGGAACCATGCTTAATCTCCAATTGACGCCAGTCTATTGAATAGCCACACTTAAAATGTCCTTCAGGACAAGCCTTATGTCCGTGCAGACCGCATGGCCTGCAGCTAAGATTTTCGTGGGTTTGTACGATAGCAGAGTCATCAGAAAGCGGGCCAAAGCCAAAATCAGGAACGGTGCTGCAGTATATCGCCCTCACAGGTGCATTGACTGCACTACACAAATGCATAGGACCTGAATCATTGGTGTAATTCATGATAGCATTCTGCATCAAAGCAGCGGATTCCAACAAGCTCAGATCTCCACAGAGATTGAATACACTTTCTCTGCTGCAAGCGTCTATGATTTTTTGTGCTGCATCTCGCTCGGAAGGTGCTCCAATTAAGTAGATATTACCTTCAAAAGCTGTTTGATCTATAAATTCCACCCATTTCTCCATCGGAAACTGCTTGGTAAACCAGACCGAGTTAGGAGCAATTACCAGATACGGTGCGTTGTTGTATTGTTTTACTTTTTCAATAGCTTTTGTCGGAATAGACAACCTTGGCTTGTATTTTACTGGGCTAATATCTTCTACCAGTTCCAGTAACCGATCCACCTCATGCCTGCCGTCACCTATCTCATGTTTTACCTTTTTACTAAACAGAAAGGAAAGCGGGTTTTTATCATAGCCAATGGTGGTGGTAGCCCCTGAAAATACCGTCATCAGACCCGATGAAGCAAACCTGTGAGTGTTGATAACATAATCATATTGCTCTTTACGAATCTGCCTGATGATTCCCGATAACCCTTTGATCTTTGACTGCTTCTTGTCCCATTCTATCAACTTATCAATACGGGGATCATTTTTGAGAATCGATGCATTGGACTTGCGAAGCAAAAAATCGATGGTGGCTTCCTCGAATACTCCTTTAAAAAACTCAATCAAAGAGGTGGCAAGTATGACGTCTCCGATAAAAGCTGTTTGTATAATCAGTATTCGCTTGGGTGCAGATTTCATGGATTGCAAAAATAGCAATAATCGTGAATGTCATATCCTAACCATACTATATTAAATAGTATTCTGAATTATTAAACGATTTTCACCTACTTTTGCGCTCCTATGCAGGCTGAATATCAATTGGTAACACTCAAAAATGGCATCAGAGTCATTCACAAGCAGATCAATCATACCAAGATTGCCCACGTTGGTCTAATGCTGGATATTGGCAGCAGAGATGAAACGATTGAAGAGCAGGGATTAGCACATTTCTGGGAGCATATGGCTTTTAAAGGCACTGAAAAAAGAAAAGCCTATCACATCCTCAACAGACTGGAATCCCTTGGTGGTGAGCTCAATGCATATACAACAAAAGATAAAATCTGCTTTTATGCCTCCATTTTGGATATGCATTTAAATAAAGCCGTAGAACTCATTTCTGATATTACCTTTCATTCAGTGTTTCCGGAGAAACAAATTGAAAGGGAACGTGGTGTTATCCTGGAAGAAATGTCCTTGTATCGCGATACACCGGAAGATTCGCTTCAGGATGATTTTGACGAAATTATCTTTCAGAATCATGCACTTGGCAGAAATATTCTCGGAACAGAAGAAACTGTTTCATCCTTTAAAAAAGAAGATTTTATCAACTTCATCGGCAAACACATTGATACCAGCAAGATTATCCTTTCCAGTGCTGGTAGCTATTCTTTTAATAAGATCGTAAAACTTGCCGAAAAATATGTTGGGGACATCCAGCAGGTGAGTTCCAATCGAAACAGGATTGACTACCAGGGTTATAAGCCGGTGAATGTCGAAGTTCAAAAACCCATCAGCCAGGCGCATTGCGCAGTAGGCAGGACAACCTATCCGTTGCAACATCCTGACAGACTCAAACTTTTTATGCTACTTAATATCCTGGGAGGACCAGGCATGAACTCCCGGCTGAACCTTTCACTCAGAGAAAAATATGGATATGTTTATGGCATAGATGCCAGCTATAGTCCATTCCCTGATACAGGAGCTCTGGGAATTTACTTCGCCACAGAACAAAGAAACCTAAAAAAAAGCCTTCAACTAATCTGGAAGGAATTTGACAAATTGAAAAATCAGTCAATGGGCCGACTCCAGCTTCATACTGCCAAGCAGCAATTAAAAGGTCAGCTGGCAATGAGCGAGGAAAATTACAGCGGCATGATGCTGATGATGGCCAAAAGCATGCTCGACTTAAACGAAATCATCAGCATTGATACTATTTTCAACAAAATTGATCAGGTAACTGCCTCTGATTTGCTTGAAATCGCTAATGACGTATTAGAAAAAGAGCAAATGAGTGTCCTGAGCTACCTTCCTGAGTAATCCCTGCCTTAAACATTCAAACTTGATTCGGAGTTTATTCAACAAATAGCTTCTTCGCCCCAGCCCGGAAGATTGACTATAATTTGAACCCGATGAGTATTGGGCGAAGAAGTTTAATTGATGTAATAGCATGCAATACTTTGGTTTTTTTATTCTACTGGTGTACAATTTAAGTTCTGATAGAATGCAGACTCAGAATCTAGCTGACTTCCAATGGAAAAACAGATTAGTGATCGTATTTGATGATCAACAAGATAATAGCCTTTACCAAGAGCAGATAGCAGTTTTTAATGCTGATCGAGCCGGGCTAAAAGAAAGGAAGTTGCTGCTATTTCAGATTTCAGGTGGTAAAATTAGCGATCAGTTCAGCAATCATTACTCAGATGAATTACTAATGGATATCAAAAACCTCAAAAAAGATAAAAGCCCATTCGAAGTACTATTGATTGGCCTTGATGGTGGCGTAAAACTCAGAAGTACTTCATTGGTTCCTAAAAAG
>JBCBHL010000047.1:0-28240 GCA_038525605.1 Bacteroidota bacterium | reverse complement strand
CAATATCAATTCTTCGCAACTAAATCTCTCAATCCGGGATTGTATCAATTGGTTGTAAGAGCTGAAGGAGAAACTTTTAAAAGAGATCTGCTTACCTCCTTTGTACTGAAAAAACCTTTCGAAGCTCCGCACGAAGAGAAAGAAGATCTGACTCCCGACTGGAAAATATATCCCAATCCATCGAATGGTTTGACTACCGTTCGGTTTAATAAGCTATCTGATAATTCCGTCATTACTATCTACTCACTAAAAGGTGAAGTTCTTGAGCAAAAATCAATAACTGGCGGTAGTAAATCTGTAGAATTGTCAGTTCTTGATTATCAACCGGGAGTATATCTGGTAGAATTAGTGCATCAAAATAACAGACAGATACAGAAACTGTTGATTAAAAAGTAACCTTTAAAAAGAAGGCTGTTTCAAATTTTCATTCGAAACAGCCTACTTGCTTCCTCTAAAACCCCTTATCACAAACTTTCGTAGACCAGCTGGATAAATATCTGCCCACTGATGAAGCTACCACTATATTCACTATCGTATTTGGCGAGCGGTTTAAGCGTCAGTACTTCGTCAAGACTTTTTCCTTTTTTCTTTAGCTTGCTAATAATATTCCTGGAATCTATGAGTACCATCTTCAAATCTTCCACATCCTTTTTAGTGGCAAGTTCGCCATGTCCGGGGATAATTTTAGTTTCAGCATCAGACAATTCAATTACTTTATCCAATCCGGCAATGATACCGTCAATGGAGCCTCCTGCCGAAACATCAATAAATGGATACCCGTATCTCACAAATACATCACCCGCATGAATTACGTTACTTGTCGCAAACTGGATGATGGCATCACCATCCGTATGGGCTGTGGGGACAAATACAATGTTTAACTGTTCCTCCCCTACATACAAAGACATATTTTCACTGAAGGTAATCACAGGCCATACTTCCTCCGGCTGTGCCTGAACATCTCGCTTCAGAATTTCATTTCTGAAATTCATCTGTACTCTCGTTCTTACATTTTCATGGGCGATGATGGAGACGCCGTCAGCACTCCAGTTAGCATTTCCTCCCAGATGATCTCCGTGGAAATGTGTGTTGATCAGGTATTTGGTTGGGTCGTCTGATATCTCATTAATTTTGGCTTTAAGTTTATCTCCCAGAGGCTTAAATTGTGAGTCTATAATCAGGTTACCTCCTCTCCAGGACAAAAGTCCCACATTACCTCCCCGGCCTTTGAGATAGAAAATAGTAGGAGTCACTTCCACCTCCTCAATTGTCACATCAGAAAAATCCTGTGCAAACAAATGACAGCTGACTATTAAAAAACTAGCAGCAATCAATAAAAATTTTTTATTCATAAGCTTTAAATGTTTGGATTGACAAGTTAGCCAAAAAACTATGGAAGGCAGAAAGAATAATGGTCAGTTAAGCAACATATCCGGCTTAAAATGCATAACAGAACACTGAAGGCCTGCAGCTTTCAGGAGCAAAATCAAATGACTAACAGAATTTCCTACTGACTGGAGAATTAATACTTACGATTAAGAATTTCGCTGAGGATAAAGGCCTTTTTGATGCCGTCCTTATCCTTTAAATCATTTCTAATAGAGTCAATCAATGGATTCTTTTGATGAACATCCTTTTTAATGGCTCCTTCACCAAAAATGGTTCTTTTGGAAGCGAAATTTTTATTTTCACCGAACTTGATGTCAAAACCCTCTGCCCTTTTGATGGATTCTTCATAAACTCTTTTGCTTTCATCGTCAGCAAATTTTCTGTCACGACCTTCTTCAAACTTTTTCTCGTAAGCTCTGGGCTTGGGTGTAGATTCCTGTTGACGTGTGGCCGGTCTTTCTCGGGTAAGTGTTTTGTCTTCGACTTTTTCACCGAATTCCCTTAAGATGTCTTCGAATGATGCGGGAGCATTTCCCTGACCGGTTCCGGGTTGAGGTCTGTTTGGTCTCGGACGTCTTTTTGGAGCCTGAGATGTAGACTTATTAGCCTTCATGATCCTGCTCACAACAAAAATAATTCCTAAAATCACATAAAAAATTATCCGAAAGTCATCCATATTCCAAATTTAAGAAATAATCTTAAATTTGCATCCTTGTCTTCATTTTAAAACGTCGTTGAATACATGCAGCTTACCAAGCTTGAGATAAAAGGATTTAAAAGTTTCGCCGATAAAGTAACCATAAATTTTGATGAAGGAATTACAGGTATCGTCGGGCCTAATGGCTGTGGCAAATCCAACGTAGTTGATTCAATCAGATGGGTACTGGGAGAACAAAAAACCCGTGCGCTTCGATCAGACAAAATGGAGAATGTCATTTTCAATGGCACCAAACAAAGAAAGCAAACCCAACTGGCTGAAGTAAGCCTTACTTTCAACAATACTAAGAACCTCATTCCCACAGAGTATTCTCAAGTCACGATTACCCGTCGTTACTATCGGTCTGGTGACAGTGAATACCTCCTCAATGGTGTTCAGTGTAGGTTAAAGGATATTACCAACCTGTTTCTCGACACAGGTATCGCTTCCAATAGTTACGCGATCATCGAATTGAAAATGGTCGATGACATCCTCAACGATAAAGACAACTCCAGGCGATCTTTATTTGAAGAAGCAGCAGGGATATCGAAGTTTAAAATCAGGAAGAAAGAAACTTTAAAGAAACTCAATGACACGGATGATGACCTGGCACGTGTAGAAGACCTGCTTTTCGAAATTGAAAAAAATCTCAAATCTCTTGAGCGGCAAGCAAAGCAGGCTGAAAGGTATTATGCTTTAAAAGAAGATTATAAGAAGTTTAGTATCACGCTTGCGAAACAGTCGGTAGCCAGCCAGCAAGCTATTTACGACAGTCTATCCAAACAACTCGAAGAGGGAAGCGACAGGAAGCTAAACTTTGCGAAAATAATTGCTGAAAAAGAAGCTGGTAAAGAAAAGGCTAAAACCGAACTGGTCAGCATGGAGAAACTGCTTAGCGGCAGACAAAAAACTCTGAACGAGCATGTGAGCAAAATCAGAGCTTACGAAAGTGAGAAAAAGATCAAAAATGAAAGAATGCGTTTCCTCAACGATAGGGTGGATAGCCTGAGGGAACAAATCGATCAGGATAAAAAGAGTAATGAAAGAGCGGAGTTCTCAATCAAAAGTTTGACTCGAGAAAAGGAAACTGCTGACAAAATTCTATCAGAAATCTCTGCCAAACTCAATATACTGCAGGAAGATTATCAGAACCAAAAAACTGACACACAGGAAATACAGGCCAGGAACAATGAATTGAACAATCTACTCAATTCTAAAAAGGAAGAGGTATTTCAACTGAGTAAATCCATTGAAATCAAGCAGATTCAGCAAAGTACGCTGAAACAGGAACTGGAAAAAACTGCAGAAAGCAGTACTGAGCACACAGCAAGCCTCGATCAGTTCGATAAAAAGCTAAGAGAGATATCGGCGCTCAAAGAAGAACAGGAACAGGAGTACAATACCTTTAAGATTAGAGAGGAACAACTACAGTCTTCGCTGGACTCAACTGAGAAAACGATAGAACTAATCAAAGAAGAGCTGGCACAGACCAACAGAAAACTGGATGCCAGGCAAAATGAGTACAACCTCACCAAATCACTGGTCGATAACCTGGAAGGATTTCCGGAAGCTATCAAGTTTCTGAAAAAGCAGTCCGGTTGGGCGAAGGATGCTCCCCTCCTGTCCGATGTATTGACCTGCGCCGAGGAATATAGGGTGACCATAGAAAACTACCTGGAGCCGCTGATGAACTACTACATCGTAGAGAACGAAGCACAGGCATTCCAGGCGATTAACTTATTGAGTGAAGGCTCTAAAGGGAAAGCACACTTTTTTGTACTTGACCAGTTTGATAAGTTCAAATCTTCCAATAGCAGGATCATTCAAAATGCGACACCAGCTACGCAAATTGTCGAGTTTGATGAAAAGTATAAAAAACTGATCACCTACATCCTGGACAATGTATACATTGCTGAAAACAACAGCATAGATGAGTTTCCGGAAGACGTGGTGGCAATCACTAAAAATGGTAAGATTACCAGAAGGCTGTATAGCTTCACAGGTGGTAGCGTTGGACTCTTCGAAGGTAAAAGAATCGGTAGAGCCAAAAACCTTGAAAAGCTCTCCGAGGAGATTAAATCCTTAAACAAAAAACTGGAAAGCACCCAAAGCAAGTTATCTGAGAAAACGGCAGAAGCAGAAAAGCTGAAAAACAGCTCACACAAAAGCAAGCTGGAATATATCAGAGAAGAAGTTAATAAAATCAACCAGGAATACATATCGATCAAAACCAAGCAGGAGCAGTTTGCTTCTATGCTGGACAGCAACCTCAACAAACGCGAGGACATAGAGGAAAAACTGCAGATTCTGAAAGAAGAGCTGGAAGACATTCAGCCGCGGTTTGCTGATATCAAGGAAATGATGTCCTCCAAAGAAGAAGAATTTCTGATTGTAAAAGAGGAAGTAGAAGCCAAGACAGAGCTGCTCAGTCAAAAATCTAATGCCTTCAACCAGGAAAATATCCTTTTCCACCAGCAGCAAAACAAAGTCGATAGCATTGCACAGGAGATAAGTTTCAAACAGACCAATTTCGACAGTAGCAAAGAAAGAATAGAACGCAACAGCACTATTCTGAAAGAAACCGAAGAAGAAGTAAAAACGCTCATTCAGACTTCCGAAACCAACGACGATGAGCTCGTGGCGATGTACGATGAGAAAGAAACCATCGAGCAGGGTGTCAATGAGGCTGAAAAGGATTACTACCAGGCGCGTGGAAGCATTGATGAAATAGACAAGGAAATCAGAGATATCCAGGGGTCGAAAGAAAACACCGACTCTTTCCTCATGGAAATTAACAACAAACTCAATGAAACGAAACTGCAACTGAACTCCGTAAAAGAGCGACTGGCAGTAGAGTTTGAGGTGGATCTGGATGAAATCCTGAAAAAGACCGATGAGGAAGAGGAAAAATCAGAGCTTTCCGAAGATGAGTTGACGCAGAAGGTCGAGAAGATCAAATCCAGACTGGACAATATGGGGCCTATCAACCCGATGGCAATGGAAGCTTATCAGGAAATTAAAGAGAGACACGACTTCATCGTCAACCAAAAAGAAGATCTGCTGAAAGCAAAAGATTCCCTGCTTACCACAATTAGCGAAATCGATGATGTAGCAAAAGTCACTTTTATGGAAGCTTTCGATAAGATAAAAGCTAATTTCATAGAAGTATTCCGGTCATTGTTTACAGAGGAAGACGATTGCGACCTTCGACTATCAGATCCTGAAAACCCGCTGGACTCAAGCATTGAGATCATGGCCAAGCCAAAAGGAAAGAGGCCTCTGACAATCAATCAGCTATCAGGAGGAGAAAAAACACTTACAGCCACTTCTCTGCTATTTGCGATCTACCTGATCAAACCGGCACCATTCTGTATTTTTGACGAAGTAGATGCACCACTCGATGACGCCAACATCGATAAATTCAATAATATCATCAGAAAGTTTTCGTCCGAATCACAGTTCATCATCGTTACACACAATAAACGAACGATGGCCAGTACGGATATCATCTACGGTATCACAATGCTGGAACAGGGAGTTTCCAGAGTGATTCCAGTAGATTTAAGAGAATTAACCTGATTATTTAATAGAATAAATTGTTAATCTTTTCTCATTCTGACACTCAATAAAGTTGAATGAAGTTGGCTAAAAACCTGTCTATGTCTTTTGTCTTTTGTCTGAAATCTCCACCTACGCACAAAGCTACGGCGGATACGATGGTGTCTAGAGTCTATCGTCTAAAGTCTATTCAATTGGGCACTTATACGTGTTGTCCACCGCAAATCAATGTAGATGGGCTGCCGCTACTCGCCAGGCCAACGCAGATCCCTTCAGGCTCACCTAATTATCCTGCAAAGTACAAATCATTTAACAAAGGAATTAAAGTAAAAACCTGAGTTCGATTGAAAATATACCCATATAACGTCATCACGGTGGTTTTGATCTTGAAAAGTCAAAATCAGAAGTGATCTCATTCGTTTTTGGAGGAGATTGCCACAAAACCCAACATTTCATGAAGGGTTTTTTCTCAATGACGGCTGATAATAGTTCGAAAATCAGCAAACTAAGTCTAGAACGATTAATCGAACTCAGGTTAAAAGAATAAAAGAGTAATAAGGGAAAGCAATGCGCTTAGCCCTGATAGAAGCGTTACCGTGTAAAAGCGGATAGCAGGAACAAGCCATCTGCCGAACAGGAATACGTCATTGCTCCAAAATATTTCAACAAAATTTTCGATTGGGTTGATAGCTATTTGCTACATTATTGTTAGCTGCTTTCAATAATGACACTAAGATATTCTATTTGTCATCTAACCGACCAAAAAATATTTCACAAAACCATCACATAAGTGGAATTCACCTACATAAAATTTGGCAAAAACAGCAAAGCGCCTCTCATAAATACGTTGATAATCAAAAAGTTAAGCGAAAACTGTGCTGGTAACGAAAAAAACAGGATATTTGTTTGATTTTTTTGTTAACCTAACCTTAAATTTTGTACTATGACGACAATTTTATGGCGTTTTCAGACAACGCTAATACTTTTTTTATGTGCAACAGGAATTACGCTGGCGCAAACCGAACAACAAAAGTCTTTGATTACTAAAGATTACGATCAGACAAAACTTTTAGAGCTTCAACAACAATTCACTACAAAAGCCCAGGCAGATAAACAATACGCGATCCAACAGGCCCAAATCAACAATTGGGAAATCCTGAAAAAGAATTCTGACGGTACTTTTGATGAACTCATTAGAGTTTCTTCTGAAGGCACTCCTATTTATTGGACTATCTTTAATGACGATGCTGCGGTATCTACCAGAGTAACTCACGTGAACACTGGCGGTAGTCTTGGATTAAACCTTGACGGACAAAACATGACCGCTCACGTTTGGGATGGTGGACCTACCAGACCTACGCATCAGGAATTTGATGGTCCGGGCGGTAGTAACCGTGTATCTATCAATGACGGTGTATTTTCACTGAATGGGAATAGTTTCCACGCTCAGCACGTAACTGGTACCATTGTAGCTTCTGGTGTTCAGCCAAGAGCGAAAGGTATGGCTTGGCAGGCAGATGCCCTGACGCACGACTGGAACAATGACCTGGCTGAAGCTACTACGGAAGCAGCTAATGGTATGTTGGTATCTAACCACTCATATGGTTTCAGAGCCAGCCTCGTACCAGACTGGTATTTTGGAGCTTACATTGCTGAATCAAGAGACTGGGATAACCTGATGTACAACTCTCCAAATTACCTGATGGTAGTTGCCGCTGGTAATGACGGCAGAGATAACAGTTCCAATGCTTCTCCTTTGAATGGAAATTCTGCATTTGATAAGCTAACTGGACATTCTACCTCCAAGAACAACATGGTGGTGGCGAATGGTCAGGATGCTAACATTGCCGCTGATGGTTCTTTGAACAGTGTTCTCATCAACAGTGGCAGTAGCGAAGGCCCTACAGATGATTTAAGAATCAAGCCTGATATTACTGGTAACGGAACTGGCTTATATTCTACTTATGACAATAGTGATGCTGCTTACAATTCAATTTCAGGTACGTCTATGGCTTCTCCAAACGTAGCTGGCTCTCTGCTTTTGTTACAACAGCACTACAATAACTTAAATGGTAGCTTCATGAGAGCTGCGACTCTAAAAGGTATCGCACTTCATACTGCAGATGATGCTGGTATTTCAGGTCCTGATGCCGTTTACGGTTGGGGACTTATGAATACTAAAGCTGCTGCTGAGGCAATTTCTAACGACGGCAATGAGTCAATCGTTAGTGAATTGACACTATCACCAGGACAGACTTACACCATCAATGTTGATTCCGATGGCAGCAGCCCGCTAATGGCTTCTATCTCATGGACTGACCCTGCTGGTACTGCTAACACAGGTACTACTAACCTGACAACTCCGGTTTTAGTAAATGACCTTGACATCAGAGTAACAAAAGGTGGTTCTACGTTTTCTCCATACAGATTGACAGGTGTGAACTCTAACTCTGCTGGTGACAATGATGTTGATCCTTTCGAAAGAGTAGATATTTCTGGTGCATCTGGTGCTTACACCATTACTGTAACGCACAAAGGGAGTTTGACAAACGGAAGTCAGAATTTCTCTTTGGTTGTAACTGGTTTAACCGGAACTCCTCCTGTTTGTAATGCAACTACTCCTACAGGTTTAGCTGCATCAGGTGTGACAACTAATTCTGCAACACTTAGCTGGAATGCTGTAGCTGGAACTACTTACGATTTAAGATATCGTCAGGCAGGCACAAGTAGCTGGACTACAAACGCTGTTTCAGGAACTTCAACTAATGTAAGCGGATTAGCTGCAAGCACTCAATATCAGGCTCAGGTAAGAAGCAAGTGTCCGGGTGGCACCAATTCTTCATACAGTAGTACTGTTACTTTCACTACAGCTGCCGTGGGATCTAATGCCTGTACAGGCGGAATCTCTTCTTTCCCATTCAATGAGAGTTTTGAGAGCGGAATAGGCAACTGGATACAAGCTGGTGGTGACGATGGTAACTGGGTAAGAGATGCTAACGGAACTCCGTCTAACGGAACAGGTCCTTCTTCCGGAGCTGATGGTTCTTTCTACTTATTCCTGGAAGCTTCTACAAACGGCTCTACTGGACAGATTGGTAATAATGCAACTGCTATTCTGGAAAGCCCATGTTTGGATTTAAGCGGTGAAACTGAAGCAAATCTATCTTTCCAATACCACATGTATGGTACTTCAATTGGTACATTAACCGTTCAAACTTCTGATGATGATGGTGCTACGTGGACAACACAATGGACTTTATCCGGTAATCAGGGAAATACATGGTCTTCTGCAGATGTTAACCTGGATGCTTTTGCAGGAAGTAGCGTAAAAGTGAGATTTGTTGGTCAAACCGGACCAAGCTGGTCTAGTGACATTGCAATTGATGCCCTATCTGTTACCGCTGGTTCAGGAGGCGGAGGTCCTTCATGTCCGGCACTTAATTTCAATGATTACTCAATCAACTCCTTCGCAACTCAGGATGCTAACGGATCAAACTCAGTTGGTTCAGGTGGAGCTTCTCTTACTTTAACGAATAATACCTGGAAATACATTCCATTGAACTATACCGTTACTGCAAATACTGTAATTGAGTTTGAGTTTAGCAGTACCAGTCAGGGTGAGATTCACGGAATTGCCTTTGAAAATGACAATACATTGACTGGTTCCAGAGTATTTAAAGTTCATGGAACGCAGAACTATGGAATTACCAATTTCGATAACTACACAAGTGGAACGGTAACTTACACCATCCCGGTAGGTAGCTCTTACACAGGTAATATGGACAGATTAGTATTCATCAATGATAATGACGCTGGATCTGGCAATAACTCTACATTCTCTAATGTGAAAATTTATGAAGGAACTTGCGGTTCGACTAATTCACTGAATACAATTTTTGCAGAGAGAGTTGATGTCATGGGAGATGAAGACGAATTATCTCCTATGGATGTAAGTATATTCCCTGTACCTGCATCGGGTGATGTGTTGAACGTTAAGATTAACAGAGAAGACGTTTCGTACAAAATCATCAGTGTAACAGGACAAGCAATGAATTTTGGTAAAGTTGCTAATAATCAGGTCGACATCAGTGGAATATCTGATGGCGTATATATGCTGGAACTTGTTTCCGGAACTGAGAGCAAACTATTAAGATTTATCAAAAAATAACGATCAGTAATTAATAACATAAGTAAAAGGCCGGTGCAATTTGTACCGGCCTTTTTTATGTAATTTTCCTAAGTATCAACCGTTAGTATATCGAACAAAACTAATTATTATGAAAAATAAAAAATTAAATCTAACGAAGCTAACCGTCAAAAGCTTTGTTTCTCAGATCGACAAGGAAAGTAAAAACACAGTAAAAGGAGGTAAAACTTTCTACAGGTCCAGATGCCTGGATTGTGATGATCCTTTCACAGTTGGGCCCAATTGCCCATTTTAAAACTGGAAGATTGACGGGAAAGCCCTTAACGGGCTTCCTTTAATTCATCATAATTAAGCATCTGATTATCATTAACCAATAACTAAAGCCCTCCACTGTTCATAAATAATCAACTAAAAACCGCCTCCTCCAATAAAGAAGAATATTCATCATACGTGAGGCACTTTACAGCACTCACACACATTAAGATCACGTTTTTAACGGACATACTTTAAGCAGGAAGCTCTGTCCTACTAAAAATTTTAATCAATTCGCGCAACCATTCGTCCCTGTAGTCTCGTCCTGATCAAAAGCACAAAAGTAATTACCAATTCACATCTCATATGATCGAGGTTTATAAATTTAAAATCAATAAAATCAGAGCGATAAGCCTTCTATTTGCCATATTAATCGTATTTCTTAAGATACAGTATTCTGATGCGCAAACAAGATATTACGCAAAAGACGGTAAAATTAAATTTGAGTCTGACGCTCCATTGGAATTAATCTCCGCACATACCGAAAAGGTATTGGGCATCATCGATGTTGACAAAAATGTATTTGCTATATCTATTCCGGTAGCATCCTTCAAAGGATTTAATAGCTCTCTTCAACGAGAACATTTCAACGAAAACTACATGGAAACGGAAAAATTCCCCAAAGGCATTTTCAAAGGATCCATTATCGATAAAGTGGATTTAAAGAAAAATGGGTTCTATAAAGTAATGACCGAAGGCAAACTACTTTTACACGGAGTAGAAAAATCAAGAAAGATTCCATGTGAAATAATAGTAAGAGATGGTGTGATAACGGTCAAATCCAATTTTAAAGTGCAATTGGTTGACCACAAGATCAAAATACCTACGGTTGTCAGACAGAAGATTTCTGAATCCATCTTCATTGATCTGAATTCGAACTTTGTTCTAAAAAAATGACGATTCTTGGAAATAAAAAATTAAAAGTTCTCTCCTACCTCTTTGAGTTCATTGTCTTATTCGCCAGTATTTATATTGCTTTTGAATTGGAGGAGTGGGATGAAGAGCAGGATTTTACCAGTCGTGAAATAGCATACCTGGCAAGTATGCATCAGGATTTGAGTAAAGATCTCAATCAGCTCAATAGAAGAATATTAGAATACGACGAAAAGGTTGAAAGTGCCAAACAAGTATTAGAGTTGTTGAAAGAACCTTATGAAATCAGCAGAGCCCGAATATTGGATGAATTCGAAACGCATTTATTTCCGCACTTCAACTATAACCCAATCAATAATACGCTTGAAACCCTGAGGACCAGTGGTGATCTAAAATTAGTCAAAAATCATAGCTTCAAAATACTACTTTCTGAGTTAGATAAGTCTTACGCAAACACCGTACATCAGGGAGAAATATTCAATGATTACATTGAGGGTATGGAATGGTCTGGTTTTTTTATTAATAATTTTGACACGAGAAATTTTGAAGTTTTCAGCAAAGACCCCAATTTCTCAACGCTTTTTGAGAACAGAGTCAGACATTACATTACTCTAGTGGAAAGTTATTATTTTCAATTGCAGGGAAGCCTGAAAAAAACGGAAGAAGTAAAGCTGGCCCTGGAAGAAGAGATGAGCAGGAGAAACCTACCATTCGATCCGACCGGCGAGAGCTTAACAGATCCCGACAACACCGAACTGGATAAATTAAAGGACGAACTGGAAGACTTCATCCGAGAGAATAACGACTATAGTTCACCGGAGGGTGAACCTGCAGACTTTGACCTGGATAAAGAAACAGATGACCTGCTGAATGAACTGGATAATATGGGAAATTAACCATAAACCTCATTTAATGGCGATTAGAGATTCAATTAGCAAGTTCTGACTAAAGTAATTTAGAGGTCTTCTCAAAAGTCGTGAATTGCGAGGAAACGAAGGGCTCCACCCCGGACATTCTCTTTCGTAAAATATGCATTTAAACGAAATTGAGGTGGTCCGACATTTCGGTAGCCCGTATCGCGGTCCGACACTTCGTTCTATTACGAATCGCAAATTTTTGAGACAGCCTCTTTTCCCTTTTATGAGGTCATAAATATTGACCATATCCCAACACCAAATATCTTTTAAAGCCATCAATGAATTATGTTAAGCCGTGGTGCTAGTATTTTTAATATCACGTTGAAAAATCTGATTTACCTGTCCAGCCAGTTCTTGAAATCAGGCACTCTTTCTCTGGCTACTATGGTATCCTGATTGTCACAATGGGCTAGAAAAAGCTTTAATCTCGAATTTGAAAAAGAAACGATGTCTTCAATAGATTGGTCATGAATGATCATCTTTCTGTTGATTCTATAGAACATCTTTGGATCCAACAGTTCCTCTACCCTATCAAGTGTGAAATCTACAATGTATCGTTTACCATCATTGGCAATCAGGTAAGTTACTTTTTCCAGGCTAATGAAATACAGAATGTGGTTTACAGGAACTGTTTTAATATGCTCACCTATTTTAATCACAAACCTTTCTTTGTAATTAGTAGTCAACTGTTTAAGCAAATTTTGCATTAGTGCCTGATCGTATGCTTGTTGAGGCACTGCTTCCTGATGATGGGCGTCCTCGAATTTTAAGATTGCATTTTCTAACTCATTCTTATCCAATGGCTTCAACAGGTAATCGACACTGTTTACTTTAAAGGCCTTGATGGCATATTCATCATAAGCTGTCGTAAAAACTATTGGAACTTTAATTTCTACTCTGTTGAAAATCTCAAAGCTTACACCATCGGAAAGCTGAATATCCAAAAAGACGATATCAACTTTGTGATTCGATAAAAACTCGACGGTATCTTCGATGGAGTCTGTTCTTTTAGTGACTTCCCACTCAGGCCTGAGTTCCAAAATTAATGATGTCAGTCGCTTTGCAGCTAAATTCTCATCTTCAACTATTAATGCTTTCATTTTAATTGATTGATTTTATTAATGGTAACCTTACTTCGAATCGATCATCAGTCTTATTAACGATCACCTCCTTTTTCGTTAAATAGTCAAACCTTGCCTTGATATTTGAAAGACCTATTCCAGTAGAATCCTTGTGTAGCTTTTCCTGCAAATTATTGGCAATTACCAGGTAGTCATCTTCTTGTGTCACACTTACAAACAGCGGTTTGGACTGAGAAACAATATTATGTTTAATGGCATTTTCCATTAGCATCTGCAGCGAAATAGGAATTATATACATCGATTTAGCCTCCTCAGAAATATCAATTTTGAAATTTAGATTTTCCTCAAACCTTATTTTCTGCAAATAGAGATAGGATTCAAGAAATTTAAGCTCTTCAGTAATCTCTACCACTTCCTTGTCTTTTGTATCCAGTACATAGCGATATACTTTAGACAGCTTCCTGATAAATTCCACTGCCTTATCCTGATCATCATATACCAGCGAAGTGAGTGCATTGAGACTATTGAATAGGAAATGTGGATTCACCTGATTTTTGAGGCTATCGTATTGGGTAGCAATCTGCTCTGTTTTTAACCTTTCATAGTCAATTGAATTCTGTCTCCACGAAAGTAGAAACTCTCTGCTGTGAAAGAACAGGTTGACACCAAAAGTAATGAGTATCGGACTGATAAATATCCAACCGTCAACGTATGAAATTACCTTTTCAACGGAATTGCCATATATCACCACCTGAAAGAAAAAGAAATCCAGCAAAAACAAAACGACGGTAAAAACCACCATTAGCCCAAGTCCGAGCAGAAATCTCTTAAGGGGAGCATCAAGCCAATTGACGAACTTATTGGCACAATAAATGGCCAGTTGACTACCAAAAGTAAATACAAACCAAAATGAACCCTGATAGAAAAACTCTTTGATCAATAAATCCCGATCATCCCAGCAATCTCTGCAAAGCAAAGTACCCAAAATAAAGCCTCCAATAACGGAGAGCCCTAAAGGGTAGATCAGGAAATCTTTTACATGTTTGTTAATTTTCACTGTGATTAATTTTTGGATATACCTGTAATTTATAAATTCAGAGACTCGAATGAAGTAAAGTGTTTCTGAAATGTTGTAACTTTAGGATGGATCGGCGATTACGACCGATAAGGCCTATCACAAACCTGAATTCTGAAAAAAAATAAAATTTATTATGCATGCATAACATATTTTATTTATCTTTGATTTGTTATGCGTGCATAACATCTATCTTAAATTAGAAAACTACATATAACTCGATATTAAAAGATTTTATTAGTATGGAAGCAACGGCTGAAAAAGAAGCAATTAAAGGTGGTGAATTTCTGATCAGGGAAACTGATGCACATGAGATTTTCATTCCGGAAGAGTGGACAGAGGAGCAAAAGATGATGGCTCAGGCTTGTCAGGATTTTATTGACAAGGAAATTACGCCTAATGTAGAGAGAATGGATAAAATGGAAGAAGGCTTTATGTCTTCTTTGATGGATAAAGCCGGTGAACTTGGTTTGTTAGGTGTTTCTATTCCCGAAGCATATGGTGGATTAGGTATGAACTTCAATACGGGTATGTTGATTGCAGACATCATGGGTTCTGCAGGTTCGTTTTCAACAGCATATGGAGCACATACTGGTATCGGTACACTTCCTATCTTGTACTATGGTACAGAAGAACAAAAAAAGAAATACGTTCCAAAACTCGCTACGGGCGAGTGGAAAGCATGTTATTGTTTGACTGAGCCAGATGCTGGTTCTGATGCAAATTCAGGAAAAACAAAAGCTGCTCTTTCCGACGATGGAAAGCATTATATCATCAACGGACAGAAAATGTGGATCTCAAATGCTGGTTTTGCAGATTTGTTGATCGTTTTCGCCAAAATTGATGATGATAGAAATTTAACTGCATTCATCGTTGAGAAAACATATGGTGGTATCACCATGAATGATGAAGAGGTAAAACTTGGTATCAAAGGTTCTTCAACTAGACAAGTATTTTTCAACGACTGTAAAGTACCTGTTGAAAACATGCTTTCAAGCAGAGAAAACGGATTCAAAATAGCTGTAAATATCCTTAATATCGGAAGAATTAAGCTTGCTTCAGGTGTGATTGGTGGATGTAAAACAGTAGCTACTGAAGCCACTCAGTACGCAAATGACAGAAAGCAGTTCGGCGTTTCAATCTCGTCTTTCGGAGCAATCAAAAGCAAATTGGCTAATATGGCCATGAGAACTTATGCTACTGAGTCTGCTGCTTACCGAGCTGGTCAGAACATCGATGATAAAATCGATTCTTTGATTGCTGATGGAATGGAAGAGCAGGAAGCGAAATTAAAAGGCGTTGAGCAGTTTGCCATCGAATGTGCAATCATGAAAGTACATGGATCGGAAGTACTTGACTTCATCGTGGATGAAGGTGTTCAGGTCTACGGTGGAATGGGCTTCTCAGAGGACGCACCAATGGCCAGAGCTTACAGAGACGCAAGAATCGCCAGAATTTACGAAGGTACCAATGAAATCAACAGAATGCTCCTTGTAGGAATGATCCTTAAGAGAGCAATGAAGGGTGAGTTGGATGTGATGGGACCTGCAATGGCTGTTGCTAAAGAATTGACGTCAGTTCCTTCATTTGCTTCGCCGGATTTGAGCAGACCATTCGCAGCAGAAAAAGAAGTATTGAAAAAACTGAAAAAAGCTGTTTTGATGGTAGCAGGTAAGGCTGCACAAACTTTCGGTCCTAAATTGAATGACGAGCAGGAAATCCTGATGAATCTTGCTGATATGGTTATTGAAATTTACGTTGCTGAATCCACACTGTTAAGAACTGAAAAGCTGATCAGTCAAAGAGGTGAGCAAGCTTGTGAGCTTCAGACGGCAATGACTCAGGTTTACCTTTATGAGGCTGTACAGAAAGTAAATAATGCCGGTAATGAGGCTGTTGCCTGCTTTGTTACTGGTGATGAGCTGAAAGTAATGCTGATGGGTATGAAGAGATTTACTAAAATGGATCCGGTAAATACTAAAGAACTTAGAAGAGCAATCGCCGATATTATGATCGAAAAAGGCGGTTTCCCATATTAAGTTAACAACTACTACAATAATTAGAAGGTTTTAATTTTGCTAATTGAACCAACGAAAACGGTGCCTGTAATGGGTGCCGTTTTTTTGTTTACAATAAACCCTCTGTAAAACTGCTCTTCAAACAGAACAATTTTTCAATAATAGAAAATCAAAAACCAAATTTCAAAGCGAAGTATGGCTCTTTATTCGGGGATTCTAAGCAAATATGACCTGCTTAATTTCTTTCAAATTACGGTTAAACCTTTGTGATAGCAGCAAAATTGATTAAAATAGGGTAAACGAAAAATACTATGAAACAAAGATTAAAACTAAATAAACTGAAAGTCAAAAGTTTTATTACGGATTTAAAATCAGAGAAAGGTCAAACAATCAACGAAATGAAAGGTGGAACCAGCCCGTTCATTATATCTGGTATGATATGTACCCTCACCCCTACCATCGTTGAATCACTTGCACAATGTCCTTCAATTGCACCATGCCCTGAGACCTACAGCTATGTAAATTGTAACAGAAGACCGGATGGACAAGAGTAAAGTCGCCAATATCAAATGTTCAATTCTGAATAAAAACTAAGGAATCCTTCAAATTTACGGTGAAACACTCTCTTTTTGCTCAAAAAAATCGCATTAAAGAGATATTGCTGGAACATTCCTAACTTATTATTGGCAACAATCTTGGTGACTTATCGCAAATCTGTGATACTTTTAAAAACAAGAGCCATTCACAAAACACGAATGGCTCTCTCATTTTTGGGTAACATCCTAACTATGATGTGTCTTAGTTTCTGATAAATCTTTTCGTCGCAAGTGCATCACCTGAAGAAAGTTTCAGTAGATACACTCCTTTACTCAACTGTGAAATGTCGATATTTCCGTTTTTTAATGCTCCACTCATTACATATTGGCTGGATGCATTAATGATTTCATACTGCAATTCCTCCCTGTTTGACTGAATAGTCAGACTATTATCTGTTACAGGATTTTCATAATCATCCATAATAGAAGCTGATTTCTCGTCCTCCCACAAATATTTATCTGCACCTATAAACTGAACTGCATTTTTGAATGCAGTCTCAGCATTAATTTTAGGGTTTAAATCAAGACCCGTGGTATTATAAAAATCTCCACTAATTGTTCTTAATTTTCCCTGGAAGGAATGTAGCTTCTGAACAGCAAACTCAACCTTAAGACCATTATAAGTCTCTTGAAAAATATCATAAGTGTAACCGAGTTCATCTGACTCAGTACCTATTCGTTCAAATCCATATCCTTGTTGTCCCTTTGTAAGCTCTTTCTGCAGTATTTCCCCACTTTGGTCCATAGAAATGCTTAAAGATCTGTTTAATTCAATCAGCTTTGATGGGTTCTCTCCACTGATACGGCTTTCCTCTGTTTGCGCCATTAGTCCTACGATTGAGCATAAAGCTAACAGAAGAATTACCGTTGTGATTCGGTAAAAATTCATGTTGAAAAAATGTTTGGCTAGCAAAAAATCAGTAGTAAGATACCAATTTAATTGCGATAAATTAAATGAAACCTGACAAACGTTTGTAATTTTCCATTAAAATACACCTTTTACTCACATTATTTCATTGTTATTCAAAATTCATATTAGTAAATGAATGATTGCATTTCCTCAAACCGCCAGACTGAAATTAATACACTGGAAGTCAGCTGATTAATATCAATTAACATAAGAATTTCGTAAAATTTCTGCAATCCTATTCATTATCAAATGATCGCAAACAATCAACTAGTAATCTACCTTTAAATCCAAGCATGAATTTTTGTATTTTTTAAAGAAATATGTCGGAAATGAAGTGAAAGTAGTGGTATTTTGAATGCCGAAGCTATTAATTTATCTAAAATTACCAGGCTTCCTATATTTGGTATCACAGAACAATTCAGAGGTTATCAAGGATATTGTTTGTCTTCCAATACCTTTCCAGCCAATGATCAATATCCATATCAAAGGAGCGCCGATAGAGACAGATGATGCTCATGAGGGCTTAGAGAGCGGCACAAAAGTGTTGATACAAACAAGTAAAAACCTATGAATTGAAGGCATAAACTATTAACGCAGGCATTTTAAAGGATCATCAGGCTTGCATAAATGAAACCCAGAAAAGTCCTAGTACTACTAATAGTAAAACAGCGAGAATATTTAGAAGAACACCCGCTTTGATCATTTGAATAACCTTCACATATCCACTCGAATATACAATGGCATTTGGGGGTGTAGAGATGGGTAACATAAAAGCGCAACTCGAAGCAAGCGCCACAGGAATCCCAACTTCCAGAAAATCCACCCCGATACCATCAGCTACTCCCGCGACAATGGGTGCAAAAATATTGACAAGCGCTACATTGCTCATCAATTCTGTCATAAACAGCATGACAGTAGTTATAAATGGTATAGCAGAAGTAGCCTGAAACCCTTCCTCCTCGACATAGCTGCCAATGAGCTCAATGATACCTGCGCCTTCAAAGGCCTTCGCCAGTGCGAGACCACCACCAAAAAGTATCAGAATGCCCCATTGCATTCTTTTGGTATCATTCCAATTTAAAATTGATTGATTACCTTTTATCGAAGGAATGATCAACATTCCCATTGCCCCCATCATGGCAATTTGCGTATTGGAAATCTGAAACCCTGTAAAGTTTACGATCTGAATCCTGAAAACCCATAAGAATATTGTGACGCCAAAAACAACCAGCACACTAATCTCATCTCCTGAGATCTTTCCCAGTTGTCTGATTTCTTCTCTGATCACAGATTTAGGTGAGTAATTGCTACCTCTGCCCAGACTAAACATCCGTACCAATAGCAAATAAGTGGCTGCCAGCATGATTAGAGCAAAAGGCAGCGCAATAGACATCCATTGCAAAAAATCCATTTGTCTTTGCATCTGATCTTCCATGTACCCAATTAAAACCATGTTTGGAGGTGTTCCTATAATGGTTGCAGTACCACCAATATTTGCAGAATAGGCAATTCCCAACATGCAGGCAATTTTAAAATTGTCAAAATATTGGCTATCCAGCTCTTTGTTATTTCTTTCTTTCAGGAAAGAAACGATCGATAAAGCGATAGGTAAAATCACCAGGGTTGTTGCAGTATTGCTAATCCACATGCTCAACAACGATGTGGCCAATATAAACCCAAGTAAAACACCTTTCTCACCCGTTCCGGTCAACAGAATAATCTGCAAGGCGATCCTTTTATGCAGATTTACTTTTTCCATAGCCAGGGCAAGAATAAATCCACCGAAAAACAAAAATATGATAGAGCTACCGTAATTTGCAGTTACCTCTTTCAGTGGCATAATGCCCAAAAATGGAAAAAGCACAATAGGAAGCAATGCGGTAACTGATATGGAAACAGGTTCAGTTATCCACCAAATCACCATCCAGGCAGCTACAGAAATCACCTGATCAGCCTCCTGAGAAATAAGCTGAACATCTATCAAGTTTAGGCAAAGGCAAACCAGCGGACCCAGTATTATTTTAATCCATCTGAATATTTTTTGGTTGAAATCACTCGCCATAGCCAGTTATTATACAATTAAACGAAAAACTTCTTGATCACCCGAGAGAGCGAATGCTTCTGGCTTAAATCTCCCTGCAGTAACTTCAGAAAAATCTCACGTTCCTGATCGGAAATCGTATTTTTGATGACTAGCGCATCTTCATCAAGGTTTTTCTCTGCCATCAGCCAGCCAGGAAACACCCTTTCTTTAATCGGAGAAAACACAACCAGCTGCACATTGTAATGCCTAGGGTCTGTTTTGATCTTTTCATAAAGCCCTTTGATGTTTTGATACTCCCCTTCCAGGTATTGAACAAACTTTTTTGAAGAATACAAAAGTGCTCCTGTTACCTTACCGGAATTGTTTTTTTGACAGACACAGAGGATGTCTTTAATTTCCTGATGATCACCAATATTTCTTCGGTCACTGATGTAAATTAGCTCTGATAACATGATAGGCGTATTGTAATCTATTCACTCAAATATCAACATTATTTATTTAATAATTCTGGCTTTTCGAATCCTAACTGGCACAAACTTTCCAATTGTGTCTTTGAATCAGATCGATAATGACTACCTCCCTCAGAAATTTTATTCGATATAGAAAAATAGTGTGAAGTCAGCAAGAACTAAGAATAGATTTGGACTTAAATTTATACTGATGGCAAAATGGTCATCAAATGACAGGTTTCCAATCATCGTAGATGACGCATGTACCTGTCTCATATCTGGCATATGCTCATTCGTCTAAAAAGTACACTAAATCAACTCGATTCATAGAAATTTTCTTTTAATTCAATGACCTAAAGTCTACTTTTGACGTTACAACAACATACCCAAACAAACATATTTTGAAAAAGCTTACAACGAAAGAAAAAGCACTTGAGATCAACTTAAATGACCGTATTTATGGTACTTTGGCGGAGATTGGTGGAGGCCAGGAAGTAGCTGCATGGTTTTTTAAGGCGGGAGGTGCTTCGGGAACAATTGCCAAAACGATGTCTGCTTATGACATGACATTTAGTGATGCTATTTATGGCAAAACAAAAAAGTATGTTTGCAAGGAAAAACTCATGAAAATGCTGGATCGTGAGTATACATTACTTTCTCACAGATTAACTGGCAGAACCAAAAGAACTCAATTCTTCGCTTTCGCCAATACGGTGGAAGTGCTCAATTACAATAAGACCAATGAAGGACACGGCTGGATAGGATTGCGTTTTCAGTTGTATCCAAATTCCGAACCAAATGATTGTATCATCCATGTGGTGCTACATGACAATGATGCCAACTGGCAGCAGCAGGTTTTAGGAATGATTGGCGTGAATCTGATATTCGCCTGTTTCAATTATAAAGACCCTCAGGACATTATCAACTCATTGACTGATAACCTGAGCAGTGGCAGAGTTGAAGTGGATATGTTCAAGCTGTCTGGTCCTGATTTTCACCATGTAGACAATAGATTGATGAGTCTGCTGCTGGTGAAAAACGGCCTCACTCATGCAACTCTGTTTGGACCCAAAGGAAATGTATTACTGGCATCAGATGCTTTGTATAAAAAAAATGTGCTCATATTAAGGGGTAGGTTCAGACCGGTAACACATGTTAATGTAGACATGATGATTGCCGGTGTCAAACAATTTCGCGATGATCCTGAGGTAACGAAAGATAGCCTGTTCATTCTATCGGAACTGTCGTTGAACGACCTCAGTATGAAGGAAGGAGTCATTGATGAAACCGATTTCCTCGACCGTGTTGATCTCTTGTGTTCACTCGGGCAAAATGTATTGATATCGAACTATAAAAGACATTACAGACTATCAGGATACATATCTAAATTCACAAGAAAAAGAAAGTTAGCACTTATTGTAGGTTTCAATAATCTGAAAACAATATTTGAAGAGAAACACTATCAGGACCTGGATGGAGGAATTCTGGAAGCCTTTTCCAGACTGTTTGGCACCAATAGCCAATTGCTTGTGTATCCGGCTATGGACAAAGAAACAGGCAAACTGAATAATGCATCTAATTACAGTCCGGGTGAAAATCTGGCGTCACTGTATGATTACTTCAGAAAGAATCAGAAAATCGTTGATTTAAAGGATGTAAAAACAGAAAACCTACATATCATATCAGATAATGTACTGAAAATGATAGTCGATAATGAGGAAGGCTGGGAAGAATTGGTCCCTACAAGAGTATCGTGTCTGATCAAAGAAAATTACATGTTTAACTACCCTGCTCCTCTTAGTATCGATGATGACGACCTGATCAATTGATAATTGTCAGTTATAGTTGATAAAAGGTCGTTTTGATTTTATTTATTTCTTATATATTTGAAGCCATAACCTAAAATATATATGGCTTCTAGAGGATCATTTTCAAACAAACTTGGATTTATTTTAGCAGCGGCCGGATCGGCAGTTGGATTGGGAAATATATGGAAATTCCCATTTGAGGTAGGTAATGGCGGTGGCGCAGCTTTTGTTGTCCTTTATTTATCCTTTTGCTTTATACTTTGCTTTCCGGTCATGATTACGGAGATTGCAATTGGTAGAAAAACGGCCCTCAACCCAGTTGGTGCTTTTAATGCACTTGGCTTCAAAAAATGGAATTTTGTCGGTAAACTTGGACTTTTTTGTGGCGTCCTGATTCTGTCTTTTTACAATGTTGTCGCAGGTTGGGCTTTTGGTTACTTCCTGGAAATGGTCATGGGTAACTTTAAGATCGGACAGGAATTTGGCAACTACATTCAGAACATCTTCAAAGTTGGCTCTTATGCCATCGTCTTTATGCTCACAACAGCTTTTATCGTTTCCAAAGGAGTTTCCGGTGGGATAGAAAAAGCAGCAAAAATATTAATGCCTACACTTATTATAATGATCCTTGGACTGGTTGTATATGCCATGACACTGGAAAATGGTATGAAAGGTATCAGTTTCTACCTGGTCCCTGACTTTTCTCAGATTAATATCACAGTGATTGGCGGAGCTTTGAGACAGGCATTCTTTTCACTTTCGTTGGGAATGGGTGCTTTAATAACCTATGGTAGTTACGTAGGAAAAGATGATAACATCGTATCTTCAGCTGCCTACATTACATTAATGGATGTTGGTATTGCATTTATCGCAGGCCTGATGATCTTTCCATTTGTTGCCTTTAATTTAGGTGGCGACATGCAGCAGGTAACTGAACCTGGATTTGGCGGACCGGGACTGATATTTGTTACTTTACCTGGAGTATTTGAAACGCTGGGTGGCGTATGGGGTGTGATTATTGGCTCGTTCTTCTTCCTTTTATTGTCATTTGCCGCACTAACCTCTACAGTTTCGCTTTTGGAAGTTCCGGTAGCCTATGTCGTTGACGAGCACAAAGTAAACAGAACGAAGGCTGTTTGGATGGTAGCAGGTGTCATATTCTTGTTTGGTATTCCCTCATTACTTTCCGGAGGATACTCGGAGTTTTTCTCTAATTTCTCAAGAATTATAGGTGTACCGGAAGAAATAGATGGTGATTTCCTTTCATTCGTTGCTGCTACAGCGGATGTATTATTGCTATTGGGTGGTTGTTTGATTGTTTTCTTCGCAGGATATATTTGGAAGAAGCATAATTTACATGCTGAAATTGCACAGGGTTATGCCAGCTATGACTCCTCGTTCGTCAAGAAGTTTCTCAATTTTGCGATACTCATCCTTTGCCCGGTTCTACTGGCAATCTTATTCATTATGGTATTATTGAATAATTTCTTTGGTATCTCGATCATATAGTAATCATGATACATATACTACAAAAAAGACTTCAATTGATGAAGTCTTTTTTGTTTTGGAATAGTATATTTAATTAGCAAGTACTAAACATTTCAATGGAAAAGAGCCCTCGTAGATTTAATTACCTTCACAACTTACGTTCAAAACTGCACATCGTCATATTTGGGACCGATACTAAAGAAGGGAAATTATTCGATGTTGTACTGCTTTATGCCATCCTGTTTAGTATCATTATTGTCATGCTGGAAAGCGTAAAAGAAATAAATGATAAGTATCAGTCGATTTTAAATACGCTTGAATGGATATCTACCATTTTCTTCACCATAGAATATTTCCTCCGATTATTTTGCTCCTACAAGCCAAGAAAATATGCCTTCAGCTTTTTGGGGATAGTAGACCTTATTTCAATCATTCCTACCTATCTGACGATCTTCACTCCGGGAGCACAGTTTTTAGTGGTTATCAGGTCCGTAAGATTGCTCAGAGTATTCCGGGTTTTTAAAATGTCTTCCTACATGGGTGAGGCCAACACACTTGGACAGGCCTTGGTCAGTAGCAGAAGGAAAATCACCGTTTTCCTGGGTGTAGTATTGAGTATAGTCGTGATTTCCGGAACGATCATGTACGTAATAGAAGGATCTGATAATGGTTTCAAATCTATACCATTGAGTATTTACTGGGCAGTAGTAACTCTTACGACTGTTGGATACGGGGACATTGCTCCTCAGACCATCATCGGTCAAACGTTCTCAGTAATTCTCATGCTGTTGGGATATGCAATTATCGCAGTACCGACTGGAATTGTCACTTCCGAAATGACCAACAAAAAGAATCAGGCAAATAAGGAAGAACTGGTATATCCTTGTATCAATTGTAAAAAATCAGACCATCAAGCAGACGCCATATTTTGTAAATTCTGTGGGAGAAAGTTTGCCGCTGGCTTCACAAGCGAAAAGAAGTAAATCAGCTTATTTGGTATCTTTCAAAAATCTGACAGGCGTCTCATCAAAATATATAAAGTACTCTCCAGCCTTTAGATGACTAATATTGACAGTCTTTCCATTGCCAGTAAGGATTGTTTCGCCATATTCATCTTCTATCCTAAAATCGCTGATTCTGTTAAATCTGATTATATTGGCTACCGTCGCACTGATGAGTTCCACAGGTTCAGGATAAAACTCCAGCTCTAATTCTGAAGAATACAAATATCGGTTTTCATTTACCTTGTATTTAATTCTAAACTTATTGGCTCCTTCATCTAGTTCAGGAACATGCTCATAGTGATCTCCTTGAAATTTACCAGTAGAGTTTATGGTGCTCATTAAACCCCAGCCATCTGCATACAATTTTTCAACTTCGAAAACTGCACCTGGTCTGTCCCCTTTGGTGGTCCATGTCATCAGAGAATCACTTAAAATCAGATCAGTGAATTTGAAGCTACTGTGAAACAAAATCGCTTCTTTATTCACGATCACAGGCTTGCAAACATTTTTATGATTGATATATACTTTTACGGGTGAATACAAATCTATGCCCTTGAAATCGAGGTTGATAGCAGACAAGCTGTAATCAATATCTAAAAGTCTGTCATTAATTTTGATAGAATTGATACAAAAGTTTTTAAGCCCCGGATGATATGGATTTTGAATAAATACGGGATCGCCTTTGAAAACACCAGTTAAAACAATCTCCTCCTGAGCCATCAGATTGAAAGAGATAAAAAATAACAATGTTGCGAAAATATGTCCTATTTTCCTTTGCATAACTTAACAAAGTTACATTTTTCTAATCTAAAAGACGAATTAGCTAATGATTCCCTTCGAATTATTCAAATCTTAAAGAGTCAATCGGATCGAGTTTGGATGCTCTTCGGGCCGGTATAAACCCACTTAAGATGCCGACAATAAAACCGATGGTAACTCCAACAAAAATCCATCCCCAGGGAATGATAAATCCGCCTCCACCTATTAATAACGGCACCAGATTACCAAATATTATTCCAAGAATGATTCCACCAATTCCACCGAACTGACAGACGATGATAGCCTCAATTAAAAATTGCTGTCTTATCTTAGCGGGTGTCGCTCCCAAAGCTTTTCGAACACCTATTTCCCTTGTTCTTTCAGTAACTGACACTAACATAATGTTCATCAGACCGATAGAGGCACCCAAAAGAGTAATGAAAGCAAAGAGTCCACCACCCACCTGGAAATAAATGGCAATTTCACCAAGTCTTTCAGTGAGTGTTTTATTCTGTCTGATTTCAAAAGACTCCTCCTGAGTCGGTTTGTCTCCCCTTATTTTCCGCATAAGACCTGTTGCCGCGCCAACAGAGTAATCAATTTGAGTAGCATCCTTTAGTCCAACTTTGATATTATATCTGAGCGTTCGTCCACCGGAAAGCTTTCTACCTGTCTCCAAAGGAACAATTAAGCCTCTGTCAAGTCCTCCACCATTGACTCCCCCCTGACTTTCAAGTATTCCAACTACGCGAAACTTAGTTCCCAAAAAAGATACCGACTTACCAATTGGAATTTCATTTCTGTCAAACAATGCACTTCTTACTTCATCTCCGATGATCACTACATTGCCTCCGTTATCTACTTCCAGTCTCGAAAAGTTACGACCGGCTCTTATGGCCACACCTTCAATATTGAAGTACTTATCATCCGCAGCGGTGACTAATAAATTAGGATTTGAAACCTTAGAACCTCTTTTTGCCTCAGCAAGACCAGTAATTCTGGTATTCAGGGACACTTCACCTGGCCCTCCGAACTTTTCAACGAACTCCACCGCCTCAAAATAGGTGATTTGAGGATATACTTTTCCTTTTAAACCTCCTCGGGTACTGCCGGTACGTTTATTTCGGATATCAAATGAATTTGCTCCAAGACTGTTGAAACTACTGGAGATAGATGCCTGAAGAGAGTCTATTGCCGTAAGAATACCCACTAGTGCAGAAATTCCCAATGCTATAATAGTAGCAGTAAGAAATGTCCTTAATTTATTTCCTTTTACCGCATTTACGCCTTCTCTTATATTTTCTTTTAAATCCATTCGTTAAAAATCTGTGTTGTCCTAGAAACTTATACGGATAAATTTCGATTATGATAAGTAAGTTCTTAATTTTATAAAAGTAAATTAAAGCATATTATAAACTATATGAGAAAGAAGGTTTTTTTACTGGCGGTGTTGATATTATGCTTTTGGCAGTCCAAAGCAACTCAAATACTCATCCACATGGATGAAACGCAACCCAATCACCTCAAGGCCTATGGTATCGCCTATTGGGTACTGACTTACGAAGTTGAGGTCGATTGGTTGCTGAATTACAGAGGCGGTAGTTTCATGTTTGACCACAATCAGAAATTTGAAAATGAACTGGTTATCAGAGGTGTAGGCTATCAGGTAATCTCTGATGCGCAGGCCAATAATATCCTGAGCGAGATCGCAAGCCCCAATTCCAATATGGATGCAATGAAGCTGGAAAAACATCCGAAAATCGCCGTTTACTCTCCGGCAAGTAAACAACCCTGGGATGATGCGGTAACCCTCGTCCTTACTTATGCCGAAATTCCATATGATGTTATCTTTGATGACGAAATCATGTACAATGAACTCCCCAAATATGATTGGCTTCATTTGCACCATGAAGATTTTACTGGACAATACGGTAAATTTTACAACAGTTTCGGCAGTATGCCCTGGTACAAGAAACAGCAGAAAGAATATGAAGAATCTGCCAATAAACACGGTTTTGCCAAGGTTAGTAAGCTTAAGCTTGCGACGGTGAAGAAAATTCAAGGCTTTGTTGCGAATGGTGGTTTTTTGTTTGCCATGTGTTCTGCCACTGATACCTATGATATCGCTTTATCCGCGGAAGGATTAGATATAGTCGACTATATGTTCGATGGTGACGCCCCCGACCCGAGGGCTCAACAAAAATTGAATTACAATAACACCTTTGCTTTCAAAGATTTCATCATCGAAAGAGATTACAGGGTTTACGAATATTCCAATATTGACAACCAGCCTAACGAACGAGGTGGATTGAGAGAAAATAATGATTTCTTTAAGTTATTCCAGTTTTCAGCAAAATGGGACCCAATACCAACTATGCTTACTCAAAACCACGAAAACCTGATTCACGGCTTTATGGGACAAACCACCGCATTTAAGAAAAGGCTTATCAAATCTGATGTAATCGTAATGGGAGAAACCAAGTCCATCGATGAAGCCAGGTATATCCATGGAGTTTTCGGCAAGGGCACCTGGACTTTCTACGGTGGTCACGATCCTGAAGACTACCGCCATGAGGTTGGAGAAGAGCCTACGGATTTAAATCTTCACCCAAATTCTCCGGGTTATAGATTGATTCTCAATAACATCTTATTTCCGGCTGCAAAAAAGAAAAAACAAAAAACCTGATTACTTAAGGTCGAGCCAGCTCGCAAGGGTTGCAAGACCTATGTAATTTCAATTCGAAAGAGCTTTGTTCATTGGTAACCTGAATAGTTGCATCTGGTGTGTTTTTCCATTTGAGGCAATAATCTTTATTGATAGCTCTTTCCATAGGTTTAGCACTTATCTTCTCAGGAAAGTAAATTTGATAGTCTCCTGCTGGTAGAGATTTATTGATTTCACCCTGTTCATCGGTTTTGACCATTTCCTGAAAATCCTTCTCATTGTTTTTGATAATGAGTTCGGTATTTGCTAAAAGCTTTGCCGTTTTCAACCTTTCCAGTAATTGTTCCGGTGGATTGGCACCTCCGCAATAATCAGCAGTTGACTGTATAATTATTTTTACTTCTATTTCTTCTAAAGCTTTGTTTGTCAATGTTTTAGGGTTACATGAA
>JBCBHL010000046.1:0-28326 GCA_038525605.1 Bacteroidota bacterium | reverse complement strand
TAAGTGACCAGAATGTGATGATCTAACAGCTTTCATCAGCGATAGAAATGCTGATCAAAGCTGTTAGATCATCACATTCTGGTCACTTAATCGAAACAAAAATGTCTACTTTGGCATCTTCCCTGTTTTGAGCTTCTGCCCCGTAGATTTCAAAATCAGCACTGTATTTTCTGTCGATATCAGTATTCCAGATATTGACCCATTCATTGTATACCACTCCCTTCGATAAATCACCTGCAGCACTGAATTTCTGATAGTCAGAAGCTGCTATTTCCACGCCCACCATTCCTTCAGGAATGTTCTCAAGAGAGCTTACTTCGCAGGCAAGAATGGTGTCATAAGGTTTCATGTAGTCGCCTTCATAATTGGTGTATATGGAATAAATACTGCTGTCCGTTTTATTGGGGATGTTTGAGGCTACCTGCTCATTCATAAATCGGCTCCATAGTGCCGGGATATCCTGTGCCGCCTGCCCATTTTCATTGGTGGTTCTGGTTTTGATACCGATTACTTTAAAAGATTCTTTTCTTATCGCTTCCATTCAAATTTTTTGTTTTGTTTAATGATATCACAAAGCTAAATGGAGGTGATGACAGCCTTATGTCAGGGGTGCTGAGATATTTTTTTGCGGCACTCAATAAAGTATTCTTCGAGTGTCATTTGATGAGGTTCAAAATATTCATTTTTACAAGTCAGTTGTAAAATCTGGTCTACTCTGAAGGCGCGAAACTCCTGCCTTAGCCTGCAAAAGGCAATCATCAGCCAATTGCCCTTCGTACTGTAAATGGCAAATGGTTCAACAGTTCTCACGGTCTTTTCATTTTGCAGGGAATGATAGGAGATTTCAATCAATTGAAAATGTGTAATGGCCGATTGGATAGACATCAGGTTGCTGCTGGACTGTTCCTCTGTTTCATTTTCACGATATTGAATTCTTTCAGACAGCAAATCCACCTTTTCCTTTTGATTGTATTTCAGGACAGACTTTATTTTGGTAATGGCATTGCTGTAAGTTTCAACGAAAGAACGGTCTTTATTTTTCAGAATGATTTGCTCAGCAGTAATTAGTGAGTTGGCTTCTTCTTCAGTAAACATCACAGGAGGTAACTGATATCCCTCCATCAACCGATAACCTTTGCCTTCTTCGGTTATAATGGGGATGCCTGAATCTTCCAGTGTTCGGATATCCCGGTAAATCGTTCTGATGCTCACACTGAATTTATCAGCCAGGAAGGTAGCTGTTGACAACCGCCGGGATTGCAGTAAGGTGACAATTTGTGTAAGTCGCGATAGCCTAGGTTTTCCAGTGTCTTCCATTACAAATCAATATAAGGAAAGAAAGCTTTAAATATGATAATTCGTGAATCTAAACTACAATACTATCCCGGAATTGATCGATCATCAATTTGAGTTCATTTATATTTTGATGAAATGAGTAGCATTTGTCTTCATCATAGTCGAAGTGGTTGGCGATCATCTTGCTGACCATCATTTTTGCCTCAAATTCAAATTTAGTCTCATCAACTTCCAGGCTAATGGACCCGTATTTGCTCACAGCTCCCTTAAAAGTGCTTGGAAAACTATTCCTTGAGTCACTGCCTACTTTTGTAACTTCTAAATCCACTCTCCCCCAGTAGTCAACAGATCCTTCAAGTGCACTTGGAAAACTGCCGTGAGTGAAGACATTGAAATTTACATTGGATTCAGTAGCATCGCAATAACTATAACCATTCGGATAAATATTACCACAAAGCTTGTCTACCCGGTTCCCATAAGGTGTGAAAGCTTCAGCGTAAACGGTAAAGTAAATATTTGACGTCTCCAGCAGATCATAGCTCAGCTTGACAAGCCGTTGGTAATCCGGATGGTTGTCTCTAAGGTAAGGGTCAACTCTCTTACGTTGCATCATTTCCTGATGATTGAGGTCCGTCACCAGTCCATCGTAACGAAAAAATTTGGCTAATCCGCCTTTCTTCTCCAGCTTGTCAATTCTTTTTTTCAAATACCGGATTTCAATTTCGGCATCTTTGATGGTTTGCAAGGTGTTCATCTGCAATTAATTTCAACATAAGATAAGTCAAAATTTGACATAAGAGATACTTTTTAGACGTATGCTACAGTTAGGACAATTCAATATCCAACTACCAGACTTTCTCGGAAATCGGCAATTATCTGTCTGAGCTTGTTCAGATTATCCTGAAAAGCAAGGTTTTTGTCTTCGTCATACTCGAAATGATTGGCAATTAGTTTTCCGATCGTTGTACGTTTATTCCACTCCCCCCGGGTTTCTGTTACTTCTATGCTGATGAATCCATTTTCATCAATTTGCCCTTCGTATTTCACAGGGAAAGTATTGAAAAAACCATATTTAAGATCAGTTCTTTTGAGTTTTATACAACCCCAGTAATCTACATATCCTTCAAACCTACTTGGATAGCTCAATCCGCTATAATACCCTCCCGAAATATTGGTTTTAGTGGAGTAGCAGTAACTGTATCCGTTTGGATGAATGTCGCCCTCAATTGCTTCACTTCGAGTACCTTTATATGACACATCCTCCGAGTAAACTGTGAAATGGATGTTAGAGGTTTCGAGTAAATCGAAATTGGCAAAGATAATTTCTCTGTATTCGGAATTGTTTTCTCTAAGGTATTCATCAATTTGGTCATTGAGGCTGTATTCGTATCGCTTGAGCTTTTTGAGCAACCACTTATGTCGAAACAACTTTGCAAACCAACCTTTTTGATCAAGCAATAGAATCTCTTCCTTGATCTGAGAGAGGTTTTGTGCCGTTTTTTTGATGGCTTCCAATTTAGTCATAATTGTTGATTGATTAGTTGACTTCATAGTTAGATCAGTTTTTAGATAAATGCAAACAAGAACGGACTTCCGATATGCTCAACTTGTGGTGAATGACCATCCGGTTTTTGAATAAGATTCCTAAAATATCAATGTCTTGATGATCAAAAAATTCATTTAGAGCAACTGAAAGAGGTTTTTGCTTCTTTATTCTACAAATGTTGAACAAATAAAATAATTTCCATACCTTTACTTCTACAAATGTTGAACAAATGATGCAATTAGGCTATTTAGAAGAAACAGTATTACTGCTGATTATGGTGATGGGAGAGGATGCCTATGGATTCTCTGTATCGGAGGCATATAAAGAGCATACTGGTAAGAAAATATCGATCAGCGCTATTCACACGGTGCTGTCGCGACTGGAGAAAAAGGGATTGATCCGTTCGCAGATGGGAGGGGCATCAGAAGAACGGGGTGGCCGGCGTAAGCGGATTTTTACTCCTACCGACGATGGTAAGTCAGTCGTCGTGGAGCTCAAGCGTTCAAGACAACAACTATGGCAAAAAATACCGGGTCTCACATGAGTCAAAAGCTACAGCCACCGAAGATAGCCAGCAGGTTTCTGCAATGGTTTTGTGCGGAAGAACTCCTCGAGGAAATTGAAGGAGATCTGCATGAAGCATTTTATTTCCGCAGCAGGAAGTATGGACATCTACGTGCCAAATGGCTATATTTTACCGATGTGATTCGGTTTTTCAAACCTTACTCATTTGAAAAATACTCACGCTCAAAACAATATATTCCTATGGTTAAAAACTATTTTAAAATTGCAGTTAGAAATCTGCTGAAAAGAAAAGGGCTGACAGCGCTCAACATGGTAGGCCTGTCCGTTGGTATTGCTTCGGTACTAATGGTCAGTATTTACTTGTTCCACGAACTGAATTACGATAAGCATGTACCGGAGTCCGAAAAGGTTTTTCGCATGGTCAATCAATATCGAGACCAGACTTATACTTGTATGGCTTTCTTCGATTATTATGGTACGACTGCTGATGGTCAATTGAAGCTTATTGATTTTTTAAAGAACTATCCTGAAGTGGAGCAGGTCAGTCATTTTGTGCTCAATAACTCACCCATTGGTCCAAATGATCAATACTATGTAACTGCGGGCGATAAAAAATTTGTATTAGACGATTTTCTATTCACCAATACCGGATTGCCATTTCAGGAGATTTTTCCGCAGCAGTTTATTCAGGGTTCACCCGAAAATGCTTTTGCAGATTTTCAAAAAATCATCCTGACCAAACCACTGGCAGTCAGACTATATGGCGGTCTTTGGGAAAAAGAACAAGTCATCGGGAAGTCGATTCAGATATCGGATGAAACCTTCATCGTTGGTGGAGTGGTAGAAGAGATGCCTGGCAACTCACACTTTCAGTTCAGTGCAATCGTATATCAGGCTACTATTCCCAGCTGGGGTGCCTACACTTATCTCAAAGTGCAGAATCCTGATCAGATCGGTCAGGTTGTAGATCGATTCAATGCCGAAGTGGATTTAATGTATCCAGGCAGAAGCGAAGATCCCTTGCAAAAGGGTGTAAAAGCGGTTGCCTTGACGGACATACACTTCACAGACGGAATGTTGTACGAATTAAAACCTACTGCTAATCAGGCCTATTTGCTGACTTTTGGAATTGTCGGGATCATTATTTTATTGATTATCTGGACAAATTATACCAACCTGGCCATTGCCACATATGCCAACAGACAAAAGGAACTGGGGCTTAGAAAAACGCTTGGAGCGAGGACAAAAGATATTTCAAATCAGGTAATGACAGAGGCTGTTTTGATTACACTACTGAGTATGCCTGTCTCCTGGTTGATCGTTTATTCAGCCATGCCTGCATTCAACGAATTGCTCAATATCGGTTTCGATAGAACAGACCTTTTTCATCCTGTTGCATTTCTGTATTTATTGTTGATTCTGATAGTTACCGGACTCATCAGCGGGATCTATCCTTCGGTGGTTTACAGTAGAAAGTCCTTGGTCGGGCTGCTGGAAGGTAAACTCAACAATGTCAGAAACGCTGGAAAGCTCAATTTTAGAAATGCTTTGCTAACCAGTCAGTTTTTTATGTTGATTGTTTTGGTCAGTATTACGTTGATCATCCAGCAACAGATGAATTATGTGCAATCCAAAGAAATGGGTTTTGAAAAGGAGGGTGTTGTCTTCTTTGAAATCAATGGTGCTGAAAAATACAATTTACTGGAGCAGCAACTGAAGCAAATTCCTGAAATTGAAAGTGTTGGTAATGGCATGATTCCCGGACAGGATATGTACAATCAGCTGACCTACAAAATGAAGGGGACTGATATTACATTCGCTGATGGTACTTTTATCTATGCATCGAAAGGCGCATTTGATGTGCTGGAAATACAATCCGATGCATTCAGAGATATTGAAAGTAAAAAGACAGTTTTTGTGGTCAACCGTACTGCTGCAAAAAAACTTGCAACTGCTAAAGGAATCAGTGAAAATGAGTTGGTGGGACAGACTTTAATTGCCGAACCCGAATATGAATTTGAAGGCGAGATGGGCTATGAAAAAGTGATAGGAGGGATCGTTGAAGATTTTGATTATTTCAATTTAAAGCACAACTCACAACCGTTGCTAATAGATGTTTTTCATGAGTCTGCGTATGTGTATGACGTGCTGATCAAAGCAAAAACAGATAATTGGGTGCAAACCATAGCCGACATTGAAAAAGCTTATTTATCCATTGAAAAGAAGAGGCCATTCGATATCACTTTTCTCGATAATCATCTACATCAGATTTATCAAAAGGAGAAGAATGCGGGTATTTTAACGGCAGGACTGACAGGTGTATCCATGGGATTGGCCATTATGGGATTGATTGGAATTGTAGGATTTATCACTTTTTCCCGTCAGAAAGAAATAGGTGTCAGAAAAGTATTTGGTGCTTCTATCAAGGATATTCTGTTCATTCTCAACAAGGATTATCTGATCATGATGGTAATTGCCACTGTTATTGCCGCTCCTGCTGTGATTTTTCTGGCAAACAAGTGGCTCGATAGCTTCGCTTATCATATTGATCCGGGTTTGAAGACTATTGGAGTTGCAGGATTGCTTACACTGGCTATCGTCATGATGGTAGTCATCTCTCAAAGTGTGAGGTCTGCCCGCTCCAATCCGGCAGATACACTTCGCAGTGAATAGGGAACTCGTGTAAAATGATAATTGAGTCGTTCTGGGTGATCAGGGCGACTTTTTTTGCGTTTTTTCTCTTCGCTTGAGTTTTTCCTTATAAAAATCTTTTTTAGCGATGTAAATCGTTTTATCTACCTGGCAAAATAATTTACTACCTTCTTTATTAGTGAGCTTTGTTGTCTTGACAATGTCAATCTCATCTTTTTCAGCTACTTCGTTTCTAATGAAATCTAGCTCTTCTTCGGTATAGATGAAGTCGGCATACAAATCTTCCCTTGCAGGTCTCCTGAAATTAATTTCAGCAGATTTGTCCCATACTACATAGTCGTCCCCAATTAATTGGATCAGCTGAACCATCGGAATCGGGTCAACAGCAGAAAACATACTGCCACCAAAAATGGAGTTGACGTAATTCCTGTTTTTGTAGCTGATACCCAACCTGATTCGAATGTGCTTCAGGTCTTCCGAAACAGCAATGATCCGTGCTGTACTTCTCCTGTACATTGGAGAATAGTTAAAACCGTATTTGAAAAAGGCAGGTTTACCGATAAACTTCGGAATAACTGCTGCTAATTTCTGATATACTGACATGTATTAAAGATTATCGCGACATAATTTATTATCAGCGTTTTTGATATATAGAATAAAATTAATTTTAAAATATCAAAAACCGATTAATGCATAAACCGACGCGACACTGTTTATTGATAAAGAATTCCTTTTCTAAATAAATTTGATTTTTGTTCTTCTATCGAAACAAGAATGCCTACCGGGTCATCTACTTAAGCTCTTCTTTCAGAAACTTACCCGTATAACCAATCTTCTTTTTAATCACCTGCTCCGGTGTTCCTTCCGCAATGATCTGGCCTCCGCCATCACCCCCTTCCGGGCCCAGGTCTACAATGTAGTCAGCCACCTTAATGACGTCCATATTGTGTTCGATGATGAGTACAGTATTGCCTTTGTCTACCAGCTTATTGAGTACCGAGAGCAAATGCTCTATGTCTTGAAAGTGCAGCCCGGTAGTAGGCTCATCCAGGATATACATGGTTTTTCCCGTGTCTTTTTTAGAAAGCTCTGTAGCAAGTTTCACGCGTTGTGCCTCGCCACCGGAAAGGGTAGTCGCATGCTGACCCAGCGATATGTAGCCTAGTCCAACCTGATTCAAAGTCTGAATCTTTCTCAATATCCGTGGCTGGTGCTCAAAGAATTCTACTGCTTGTTCCACAGTCATATCCAGCACATCGGCGATAGACTTTCCTTTGAACCGTACTTCCAGTGTTTCTCTGTTATATCTTTTTCCTTTACAGGTTTCGCAGGGAACGTGTACATCAGGTAGGAAATCCATCTCTATCACCCGCATACCACCACCTTCACATGTTTCGCATCGGCCACCTTTTACATTGAAGGAAAAACGTCCGGGTTTGTAACCGCGAATTTTTGATTCCTGCAGCTCAGCAAACAAAGATCGGATATCGCTAAACACGCCAGTGTAAGTAGCCGGGTTCGAGCGTGGCGTTCTGCCAATTGGCGATTGATCTACTTCTATTACCTTATCAATGTGTTCAAGTCCAGTGATCTTTTTGAAAGGTAAGGGACTTTGACGCGATTTATAAAAATGCTGTCGAAGCACTGGATAAAGGGTGCCATGAATGAGAGAAGATTTACCACTTCCTGATACGCCCGTTACGCAGATCATCTGACCCAAGGGCAGCTTCAGGTTTACATTTTTTAAGTTATGACCAGTAGCTCCCGTTAAAGTGATTTTTTCGCCATTACCTTTTCTCCTCTTCTCAGGTACTTTGATTTGTAACTCATTGTTGAGAAATCGTGCCGTAAGACTTTCTTTCTGCGTAAATTCCTGAGGAGATCCTGCGCCTACGATGGCACCACCGTGTCTGCCCGCACCGGGACCTATGTCGATTACATAATCTGATGCCAGCATCATGTCTTTATCATGCTCCACGACGATGACAGAATTACCCAGGTCTCTAAGGTCTTTCAGTGCCTGTATCAATTTCACGTTATCTCTTTGATGCAGACCAATACTGGGCTCATCGAGAATATAGAGTACATTGACGAGTTGGGTGCCAATCTGTGTAGCCAGCCTGATTCTCTGGGCTTCACCACCGGAAAGGGTTTTGAGTGGTCTGTTGAGGCTCATGTAATCAAGGCCTACGTCCTGCATAAAACCAATCCGTTTTCTGATTTCTTTCAGAATTTCAGTAGCGATCAAATTTTGCTTGTCAGTCAGTCTGCTTTCGATACCAACGAACCACTCTGCTAACTGACCGATGTTCATTTCGGCAAGTTCTCCAATGTTTTTACCATCGATTCGAAAGTGGAGGGATTCCTTTTTCAACCTGAGACCATTACAATCCGGACAGGTGCGTACCTCCGTATATTCCTCTACCCAGGTACGAATTTTATCAGACCCTGTATCTTTTTGCTTTTCAAGAAAATTGATAATCCCCTCAAAGCGGGTATTCCAGTCCGTGCCCGGATACTTCACCGATTTGACAGCTACCGGCACATCGTCACCATTCATTAAGATGTCAATGACATTGTCCGGGATTTTTTCGATTGGAGTCGATAAATTGACTTTATGCTTCTTAAGGATTGCCTCTATTTTCTTAAAAATCCAGATGTCTCTGTATTCGCCCAGTGGCGCGATACCACCTCTGCTGATGCTGAGTTTCCGGTCTGGGATCACAGAATCAACAGTAATTTCTTCTATTTTGCCTAGTCCTTTACAGGTAGGACAATAGCCATAAGGAGAGTTGAATGAAAAGTTGTTTGGGGCGGGTTCGTCGTAAGCGATTCCTGTTTCGGGGTCCATCAGGTATTTGGAATAATAATGAACGGTTCCGTTTTCTTCCATTGCCAGCATGACGCCATTGCCCTGTTTTAGAGTACTGCTGATAGATTGAGAAATCCTGACACGTTCACTTTCCCTAACGATGATTCTGTCCACTACAATTTCAATGTCGTGGGTTTTATAACGATCGACCTGCATTTTCGGTACGATATCAAGCACTTCACCATCTACACGCACTTTCGCATAACCACTTTTTCTGATTTGCTGAAAAAGCTCTCTGTAGTGCCCTTTTCGTCCTTTGACGACAGGTGCTAGCAGCGAAAGTTTAGCTTCGTTGAAACCCGACAGAATGATGTCAGTGATCTGCTCTTCCGTTTGCTTGATCATTTTCTTGCCAGTAGCATAGGAAAAAGCTTCTCCTGCTCTGGCATAGAGCAAACGCAGAAAATCATAAATCTCGGTAAGCGTACCTACCGTAGATCTTGGGTTTCTGCTGGTGGTTTTTTGTTCGATGGAAATAACCGGACTCAATCCGTTGATTTTGTCCACATCCGGCCTTTCCATATTCCCAATAAAGGATCTCGCGTAGGCAGAAAAACTCTCCATATACCTTCGCTGTCCTTCAGCGTAGATGGTATCAAATGCCAGCGATGATTTACCACTTCCACTGATTCCTGTGATCACCACCAGTTTGTTCCGGGGAAATGACAGGCTGATGTCTTTCAAATTGTGCTCTCGGGCACCATAGACCTCTATTTGCTCTTCTTTTTCTGCTACAGCAATCTCTTCACTCATATGTTATATACTACTTCCTAGAAGTTTGGCGACAAGCCATACTTGGCATAGAAATTATTTATTACTTCCACCGCATCTTCAGCGGTATCAACTACGTGGAACAAATCTAAATCTTTGGCACTGATATTTCCGGCCTTTTCCAGCAGCGTATCTTTGATCCAGTCTACCAGTCCGCTCCAGAAATCTCTTCCTACTAATACAATCGGGAAAGTACCGATCTTTTCAGTCTGAATCAGGGTAAGTGCTTCAAATAGTTCGTCAAGTGTTCCAAATCCACCGGGCATTACAATAAAACCCTGCGAGTAACGAACGAACATTACCTTTCTAACAAAGAAATAGTCGAAATTGATTAATTTATCTTTATCAATATAAATATTGTCGAACTGCTCAAAAGGCAATTCTATATTGAGTCCTACCGATTTCCCTTTGAAAGCGTGGGCTCCTTTATTACCAGCTTCCATAATTCCGGGACCACCACCAGTGATTACACCGTAACCATTTTGTACCAACATCCCGGCTATTTCTTCTGCTTTTTTATATGCAGGATGATCTTCTTTTGTTCTGGCCGATCCAAAAATAGAAACACAAGGGCCTATTTTCGCAAGTTTTTCAAAGCCTTCAACAAACTCAGACATGATTTTAAAAATAGCCCAGGAATCTGTACTCTTTATTTCACTCCAGTTTTTGTCTTCTAACGCTTTGATGATTTTTTCTTTCTTATCTTCTGACATAGTCAATTCTCATTTACAGTTCATGCAGACCCAAACATGAAAATCTAAAAAATTCTATTGGTGGGTCTTGGTATTTTCAAGGGAATCTCAATAGATCATCATTCACCAGGAATTAATGCGGGTATGTTGTAATTCTTGAAAATGTGGTTCATAGTTTGAAATCAATTATGAATTAATCAGCAGTTAAAGTGCTTTATCTTTTAAAATTCCGGATCAATACTAATTAATGTTTCGTGCAAAACAAATATTCAGGCAATTCAACTATGATATTATTTCTTTAATAAATTCTCCAGAGCAGGTATCAATTGTTCATATTGATGTTTAAATCCATGATCTTTGAGCTTTTGATCAGAAATGACAGATCCCCCTAAAACAATCGATGACATTTCACCCAACATTAATTTTAGCACAAATGATGGAACGTTAGGTAGCAATAATGGTTTCTTCAATGTTTTGGCAACTGCTTTCGTAAACTCTCTGTTGGTCACAGGGTGCGGATTGACAGCATTGAAAGGTCCTTCTACAGAATCATTTTGGATAGCCCATAAAAACATATTGCATAAGTCATCAATATGCACCCAACTCATGAATTGATCTCCGGACCCAAGTGGAGCTCCCACACCGTATCTGATTGGCTGGGCAATTTTTTCCAGCGCTCCGCCCGCGCTGTCCAGCACTACGCCTATCCTCATCAGAACAGTTCTAATATTTAGGGAATTAAATTTATTGGCCTCTTTTTCCCATGCGATCACCACTTCAGCCAGAAAGTCGTTACCGTGCTGAGAAGATTCTGTTTTCACATCAGCACCTTCAAAATTGCCGTAGATGCCAATGGCAGAAGCAGAAATAAATCCTTTCAGGTCGATTTTGCGTTCTTTAATGATATCAAAAAGTAGACCCGTACTTTCTGTTCTGCTATCCATAATGACAGACTTCCTTTTTTCTGTCCATTTTTCATCTGCAACTCCGGCTCCCACGAGGTTGATAATGTATGAAACATCTTGAAAAGCTTCCGGATCAATTTCCCCTTTCCTGATATCCCAATTATAGTAGTGTATATCATTTTCCTTTCTGGAAGCACCTCTGGTTAAAATGCCTACAGCATAACCCGCCTGAAGCAATAGCGGGGTTAATTTTTCTCCAACCAGGCCTGTACCGCCGGTAATGAGTATTTTTTCTTTCATGTGAGGATATTTGACTGTTGTATGCCAATTCAATTGCAATATTTTACCTACTGATCGATAGCTTAGCTTACATCTGTATAAAAATCTTTATTCTTGCGTTATAATGAATATTCGTATTTTGAGCTGATCAAAATATATTTAGCTACCTAGTTAACTAATAATGATTAAAATAATCCCACTTTTTTACATACTTTTTCTGCCATACTGCCTAATTGCTCAGGAAGACAGCTTCGATATGGAGATACGCAGTGCAAGGGAGACTATTGGCGACATTAAATATTCCGGATTTACGACATCATTTGACCTTCCAGTCGGTGAGCTGCAAAAGAAGTGGTGGAAGTATTCCAAATCCATTGGTATTGTTGAAAATATGAAATCCTATTACCTGGTAAAGATTCCACCTCAGGAAAAAGGGTATGCTTCCGTTTCGTTGATAGAAAAGTCCAGTGGAGACGAGAAAAGGTCATCAATTTTTCTGGCCGTGCTGGATCAGACACTCAATGATTATAAAGAGCAGGTGAGAGATGTGCTACTGGAGTTTAAGGTTCGGTGTTATACTGATCTGGTCGAGCGCAAAATAGAAGAAAAGGAACTGGAGCTGGCAAATACTGGAAAGGAATATCAAAAACTTGTTGAACAATCTAAAAAGACTGGTGAAAAGATTTCTGGCAAAAGACAAACTAGCTTACTCACCGATATCTCTAAGCTCTCCTTTGAGTTGGAAGAACTAAAACGCTCTTTAAATCAGATTCAATAAAAAGAGGTTGTCTCAAAAAAAGCCGTGAATTGCGAGGATACGAAGCAATCTCAATTATTAATGTGCATAAAGCTACATTGAGATAGCCCGCTTCGGCGGACCGACACTTCGTTCGCTATGACGGATTTGGTACTTTTGAGACATCCCCTCTATCAAAATGCAGAATTTTTATCTTAAGAATAACAATTCTCTGTATTTAACTAATGGCCAGTCTTCATCGTCAACAAGTATTTCAAGCTTGTCGACTGCATATCTCAGCTTGTCGAAGTACTTTCCTTTTACATTATCACAATATTCAATTGCTTTCTCTCTGGAGCCTTCTATTTTGTTAATTCTCTTTCTCTCTTCCACCATTTCGTTGGCAAAAGCTTTCACATTTTTCAGGTGAGTAGAGATTTCTTCAATAGTAGCGATACTTTCGCTGGCATCCAGACCCAGATCTTTCAGTCCTTTGGCATTTTCAATCAGTTTAGACTGATATTTAGTAGCTGTCGGAATAATCATATTCAAGGCAATGTCCACCATCATTCTCGATTCTATCTGAACCTTCATGATGTAATTTTCGAGCTTTATCTCATGACGGGCTTCCATTTCCACCTTATTCATGATACTATGCTTCTCAAAAAGTGCAGTAGCCTCGTCAGTTACTAAGAAATCCAGCGCTTTAGGAGTCTCTTTCACATTTGAAAGACCTCTCTTCTCTGCTTCAACAACCCACTCATCAGAGTAACCGTCACCTTCAAATCTGATATCTTTAGATTCTTTGATGTAGTCCCTTAATATATCAATAATGGCTAATCTCTTTTCTCTGCCACCGTCCATTTTTTCGGACACTTTACCGTAGAAATCTGCCAACTGATCTGCTACAATTGTATTCAGAATCATCATTGGATGAGAAACGTTGGTATCTGAACCTACGGCTCTGAATTCAAATTTGTTTCCGGTAAAAGCAAAAGGAGAAGTTCTATTTCTATCTGTGTTATCAAGAATGATAGAAGGAATCTGATCGATACCTAACTTCATATAAAGGTTGTCGCCTTTTTCTATTTCTATATCACCCGATTTTTCAAGCGTATCCAACACTTTTGTCAATGTAGAACCCAGGAATACAGAGATAATAGCAGGAGGAGCCTCATTGGCACCTAATCTGAAGTCGTTACCAGCAGAAGCTATACTTGCTCTTAGCAAATCAGCATATTTGTGTACAGCTTTGATAGTGGTAACGAAGAATGTCAGGAACAAAAGATTGTCTTTAGAACTGCTTGTTGGCTGGAATAAGTTCACACCAGTGTCAGTTACCAATGACCAGTTATTGTGTTTTCCGCTACCGTTAAGTCCTGCGAATGGCTTTTCGTGGAAAAGTACGGTCAGATCATGTTTGGCAGCTACTTTTTCCATCACATCTTTCAGTAATTGGTTTTGGTCAGTAGCCGTGTTTACAGGTCCGTACATAGGAGCAGCTTCAAACTGAGAGGGAGCCACTTCATTGTGACGTGTCATCAACGGAATTCCTAACTTATGTGCTTCAATTTCATAGTCTTTCATGAAATCATACACTCTGCCAGGGATAGAACCAAAGTAGTGATCGTCAAGTTGCTGTCCTCTGGCCGGGTTGTGACCATATACTGTTCTGCCACCCATTACCAAATCAGGGCGCGCAGCATAAGCAGCTTTGTCAACAACGAAATATTCCTGTTCCCAACCTAATGAAGCGTTTACTTTGCTAACGTTTCTGTCGAAAAGTTTACAAACTTTAACCGCAGCAGCATCTACTGCTTTCAACGCTTTCAATAAAGGAGCTTTGTGATCCAGTGCTTCTCCGGTGTAAGCCACAAATATGGTAGGAATACATAGTGTTTTTCCATAGATGAAAATCGGAGAGGAAGGATCCCATGCGGTATATCCTCTTGCTTCAAAAGTACTTCTGATACCTCCGTTCGGGAATGAAGATGCATCAGGTTCCTGCTGTACAAGTGCTTCTGCTTTGAAGCTTTCAATTTTTTTACTGGGATCAAAGAACGAATCGTGCTTTTCAGCAGTCGCGCCGGTAAGCGGCTGAAACCAGTGAGTATAATGAGTTACACCACGTTCCATTGCCCAGTTTTTAACTGCTACTGCTACTGCCGCTGCAGTTTCAAGATCAATTTTTTTCCTGTTTTCAATAGAATTGGTGACCTTCTTGAAGATCTCCGGAGAAAGTGTAGACTGCATTTGCTTAGTGCCAAATGACATTTCGCCGTAATAGTCCGAAATTTTACTGGACGGCGCTTTTACATCAACTTTACTCCTGTTTTGAATTAAATCTAGTGCTTTAAATCTAAGATGAGCCATTTTAAAAATCTATTGTATTTAGTTATCTGACAAAAGTAGTACTAAAATGAAAAAATCCACTAAAAAGGGTGTTTTTTAATCTAAAAAATGATGTATTTACGTAAAAATGATAAAAATTGAGATAAAAATGACTTCAATTTGATATGATTTGCAGAAAATTAAATTTTGAAAGGCATTTTTTGAAGTGCTAAAATATTGACATGTTTGACTTACTGGTTAGCAATTCCAATGCTTTTATCCCCCTAATCGAATTTCCTTTAGCATTGAGTCTTGGACTCCAAACGACAATGCTGTATTTAAGAGGGTACACAGCTACTATACCGCCGCCTACTCCACTCTTCCCGGGAAGCCCTACTTTGAAAGCAAATTGACCTGATTCATCATAAAAACCACAGGTTTGCATAATGGCGTTTACCCTTTTGATCATGCTCCTTGAAATTGTAAACTTTTCTGTCGGGATCGACATACCATGCTTGGCAAAAAGTAAGAATGTCTTTGCCAGTTCTTCGCAAGTCATTTCCAATGCACAGATATGACAATAAAAATCCAGTACATCAGATACCTCATTATGGAGGTTATCGTATGATTTTAGAAAATTTGCCAGTGCCATGTTTCTGGCGCCTGTATCATATTCTGATTTTGCTACTGCCTCATTGTAATTGATGGTGTCGATTCCGGAAATATTGCGAATAAAGGAGAGGAAATCCTCCTTAGGATGCTTGAGTGCGGAATAGAGGACATCAGCAACTACGATTGCTCCCGCATTGATGAATGGGTTTCTAGGGATTCCGTTTTCGTGTTCCAGTTGTATCAGGCTGTTAAATGGATCGCCGGATGGTTCCACACCTACCCGACTCCAGATTGACTCCCCTTCGATAGAAAGAGCCATTGTTAGAGACAGTACTTTGCTAATGCTCTGGATGCTGAATTTTTCATGGATATTCCCCATTGAATATATACCTCCTTCAACAGGAATAAGGGAGATGCCAAAATTGTCCGGATTTATTTTAGCAAGCTCCGGGATGTAACTGGCTACCTGGCCTTCATCAGAATAGGGTAGGCATTCAGTGTATATCTCGGTGAGGATTTTTTGGTAGTCGATGTTGTCTTTCATAACAACAAAACTAAAAAACTCGTTAAACCTCTCATAACAAAAGCATTATCTTGCAGAAGATGATTTTCTAAGCACGAGCGTGAATTTCCAGTTGACAGATTTTTGATACGGGAAAATGGGAATATCATTTTGAAAAAGAAAGAGTACGTTCGATTATGATATGAAACATTACTTTTAAAAATGATGGCGTTTGATGAGAAGACACACCATTAATTGAAATATTTTTAAACAAAACATTATGTCTGAATACGAAGCATTAGAAAACGATCAAAACTTACCTGAAGTATATAGCACCCAGCAACACAGACCCTGGGGAATGGATACTAAGCAGTTTTGCATGTTAATACATTTGGCGCAGTTTGCCGGATACATTGTACCTTTTGCCGGATTGATATTACCCATTGTGATGTGGACCAGCAATAAAGACCTCAATCCTGAGGTAGATCGACATGGAAAGTCCATTATGAACTGGATCATTAGCTTGTTTATCTATTCTGTAGTTGCCACAGTTCTGACTTTTGTACTGATAGGTATCCCGTTGCTGCTTGTTTTGGTGGTACTGTCTATCATTTTTCCGATTATGGGAGCAGTAAAGGCTGGTAATGGTGAACATTATGAATATCCCTTGACCATTAAGTTCTTCAGTTGATATTAAACGAAAAAAGCGACCTGCCAGTCGGCGGATCGCTTTACGTTTTATAAATAATGTTCAGTTATTTCGCTGCTAATTACTCAGCTAGTATGAAAATTCTGTCTCCCATTACATCGAAAAGAAATTCACTCTGTCTGATTTTTCTTTTCTGGTCGGCAGTTAATTCATCGTATGCTGATTCCTTAAAACTGATGATTTCATTTCCTTTTTCATCGTAAACGAAAACCATAGTTTCCACTTGTCCCACTTTCAGATCTTCTTCGTAGAGATCTTCAACTTCACTGATCAACCATTCGTAATCATCTTTCTCCTTTACCGGAGTTTTAGCATCTACCGCTGTGATGATATATCCAATCGTTAATAACGCAATTAATACTACTTTTTTCATAATGTTTGATAAGCTTGTTAAGCCTTATTTTATTTTGTATCTGAGTTTCTATGCAATATTACGCAGAATATTATTTTTGGTTTTGTCCTTTACTGTTAATTTTTCAGTGGTTTTTTTAAGCGAATATTAACTGTTTATCTTTTTCAAAGAGAGGCAAAATTCCGACAGCAAAACAGCCTTCTGACATCCTTAAAATTAGTTGAATAAGGCATGAGGGAAATTCATTAAACCAAATATAATTTGGTAAAATCAGTTATATTCAAAACGGCAATTGGATGATTAAACTTAGATTTTATTGTACTTTTTTAAGAAAAAATATTTTTATTTTTTTTCAGTTTTTTTCCACAAAATTAGTCGGACACGGTTGTTGGTGGTATTGTCTGTTGGTATCCATTTCGGACCATCGAGAATGATCTTCGAGATTTGATCAAATTGCAGAGAATCTCCTTCAATCATACGCACATCTGTAACGGTGCTATCAGGCTGAACCAGGAACGAGATGGTCGAAGGTTCATGTCTGCGCTTCTTCTTTAATAGCAGGTCATTTTCTTTGAGATAATCTTCAAAAGACTTCTGACCACCTGCTGGTATGGGGAAAAGCATAGAAGGTATTAATTTAAAATTATCGGCTATCGTATCATCGTCCAACAAAGATTTGAGATCATCAGTCGTGCCTTCGGAGTTGGTAACTGAATCAGAAAGCTTTTCGTCATTAAGAGGGAAGTTTCGTCCTGAACCCACGACAGATCGGCTACTGGCTTTTTTCAGTTTTCTTTTTTTGTCAGCTTCCATCCGAATGGCACGCGTATTCATAGTTTTTTCCTCTGATTTAATATTTTCAAAAATGAATGCTTCTTCAACTACTTCGGCGTCCGCTTCATCAGCGAATGCAATAACTTCTTCTGCTATTTCCTCCTCTTCGATGATTTCAATGATTAGTGGGGCAGGAGCTGCTGCCACTGGCTCACTGGTTTTGGCCTCACTAATTAGTTCTTCTCTTTTACTTTCTTTTGGGGCTGGTTTTTGATCCTGCGGTTGATTTGTCTCCGGGTTGGCATTGATTATTTTGTCAGACTCGTTGCTGGTACTGCCTGCCATCTCGGTCTTTTCTACAGGTGGGTTTTCAGTGAGTGATTCCGCTGCGCTACTTTCTTCAGTAAAAACCTCTTTTTCCTGCTGATCGGATAGCATTTTAGACTGTTGCTGATCGACGATTAGCCAAAGAACAGGAATTCCTGCTATCAGCAAGGCAATCATTGAAGCGACTTTCAGCCAGGATCTTTTTTTCTTTTGCTCTTTTACTGGTAATGGAATTTCTTTTTTGAGTGAATCGATATCAGTTGAAAGCGTCTCCAGATCTAACATTTCCAGTCCATCCATCGCTTCATCGTAAAGCGGCGTGCTTTGCAGCAAACGCTCAATTTCATAAGCTTCATCGGCAGATAGCTCACCGTTGAGATACTTCTGATATTGTTCGGGGGTAATATGTGATCGTTCTCGACTCATTTAACCTTTCGATTCCAGACAAATTTTCAAATTCCTTTTCCCATTCTGAATGTAGCTTTTGACCTTTTTGATGGCATGTCCGGTTCTCTCTGCGATTTCCTGATAACACTGCCTTTTTAAATAAAACAAGTCAATGCATTGCTTTTGTTCATCTTTCAGCGCTTCTATACATTTTGAAAGTGCCTCAAACTCTGCTTCTTTTTGCATCGCTTTGTCTATAGGATGCAGTTCATCAGTAAAATCCATAATTTCCTCCGGAATTAGTTCGGAGTTGATCACTTTTTTCTTCCGCAACTGCATCAGGCAATGATTTTTTGTCACTACATACAACCAGGTTTTCAGATTTCTGACATCAGCCGGAATGGTCATATCCGTGAATTTCTCCAGCAGCTCACTGGTAGCATCCTGTGCATCAGGTTTGTTTTTAAAATATTTGAGACAAACACCGAAGATCACATGTAAATATTTATCGTAGAGGTACTTCAAACCCATTTCATCTCCATCCTGAAAAGCTTTCAGGATTATGCTGTCATCGATAGAATCAGGTTTGTTACTACTCATCAGGGCGATAAAAATGCCCCTTTTCAAAAAAAATAAAAAATTTTTACGAATTGTTTATGGAATCTTTTTGCAAGCTGCATCCTGTCAGTGAAACTAAAAACTTAGAAAGATGAAATTGAAATGGATACTCTTGTTAATTCCGGCCATAGTATTGGCGAGTTACAGCCCAAAAGGAACAATCAAAGTCAAAGGAACAGTTTATGATCATACCGGACTGTTTAAACTCGATGGAGTAGAAGTGTCGGTGAAGAAAGCGAAAGTCTCTGTGAAAACAGATGCCGATGGATTTTATTCAATCGAGGTACCGTCTGCTAATTCCGTTCTGGTTTTCAAAAAATCGGGTTATGAAACGCTCGAAAAAAAGGTAGCATCAAAAAAGGTAATTAATGTTTACCTGAAATCAGCCATACGGCCGGAGATAATCGTAAAAGATGAAATAACTATTGTTGAAGAAGTCTATGAAGCATATGAGTACGATGCTGTCAGTGATAAGGCGTCAGGAAAAGAAAAGAAGGCTTTTAGTAATATGCGGTCTGCTCCATCGAGAAACCCGATGGTTAATACCTACATGCCTGTCTATTCTCCTGAGCTGCAGAACAACGAAGATTATGCTGTCATCAAAGAGACTGGTTTTCAAAGACCTGCCAAAGCACCATTGTCTACCTTTTCTATCGATGTGGATGCAGCCAGTTACAGTAATGTGAGAAGGTTTCTCAATAAGGGTCAATTACCTCCGGCCGATGCGGTACGAATAGAGGAAATGGTCAACTATTTTAGCTATGACTATCCGCAACCAAAGTCGAATGATCCTTTTTCGATAACGACAGAAATAGCACCTGTACCGTGGAATGAAAAGCATCAGCTGGTGCACATTGGTATTCAGGGCAAAAAAATCGATACGAAAGACTTACCTGCCTCCAATCTCGTGTTTCTGCTCGATGTTTCGGGTTCTATGAACAGCGTTAATAAACTGCCCTTGCTGAAGTCTGCTTTTAAATTATTGGTAGAGCAGTTAAGACCAGAAGATAAAGTATCGATTGTAGTATATGCAGGCGCCGCTGGTTTAGTGTTAGAGCCAACATCCGGAAAGGAAAAAAGTAAGATCCTGGCAGCATTGAATCAATTAAGTGCAGGCGGTTCTACTGCTGGAGGAGCTGGAATAGAGCTGGCCTACGCCAAGGCGAAAGAGCATTTTGTGAAAGGAGGAAACAACAGGATTATCCTGGCAACAGACGGAGATTTCAATGTGGGTTCTTCCAGCAATCAGGCGATGGAGACATTGATCGAAAAGAAGAGAAATGATGGCATCTACCTAACGGTTCTGGGTTTTGGAATGGGTAATTACAAAGATTCGAAAATGGAAATTCTTGCCGATAAAGGGAATGGTAACTACGCATACATTGATAATATTCAGGAAGCTAAAAAAGTGTTGGTCAATGAATTTGGTGGCACGATGTTCACTATTGCCAAAGACGTTAAAATTCAGGTAGAGTTCAATCCGGAGAATGTGCAGGCCTACAGGTTGATCGGTTATGAAAACAGAATACTGAATGATGAGGATTTTAATAATGACAAAAAAGATGCTGGTGAGCTGGGTGCCGGGCATACGGTTACTGCTATGTATGAAGTAATTCCAACGGGTGTTGAAAGTAGTTTTGTGTCAGTAGATCCTTTGAAGTATCAGAAGAATGAGGAGGTGAAAAAGAACAGCTTCTCCAACGAGCTAATGACTGTCAAACTGCGATATAAAAAACCAGAAGGTGATGACAAAAGCAAGCTGATTGTCAATACCGTTAATAAGCCTGCAAAAGTTAATAAAAACCCTGGAGTGAATTTTAGGTGGTCTGCTGCCGTGGCAGCTTATGGTATGCTGCTGAGGGATTCCGATTACAGTGGCGATATCAGCCACGAAGAAATTATCACACTAGCGCAGTCTGCGAGAGGTGAAGACAATGAAGGTTACAGAGCTGAGTTTATCCGATTGGCTCAAAGCAGCAAACTGCTCGCGAAATCAGAGTAGGTGTTTATTGAGTATTTTGAGTTTGAGAAAGCGTATCAGCAAAAGGAGATTTGACTTCAGGTTTGTGAGGTTTTTTGTGATGTGATTAAGGTGTCAATTTTGTGACTTAATTCATAATTATGAATTCATAATTATTGTCAACGTCAAAATTTCACTTAAATCATTTCGGAAATTCACTAGCACGAAATCAGATGTAAAAACCTAAGTTGGTGCGCTTTCATTATCTTCTTCCACGAATAGCTGTAAGGTAATCTCATCTGCAACGAGTTTGCCTTTTTGAGTGAGATAAATCATTTCTTGGTCGATGGTTAAGAGTCCTGCGTTGATTAATTTATCCAGTTGTTTTTCAAATTTACCTGACCAGCCATTGAATTTTTCATCGAGCGAAACCAGGCTACTTCCCCAGATCGTCCGAAGTGTTGTCAGCAGATATTCATTAGCAACCTGTGCCTGAGAAAGCTTTTCAACCGTACAGGGTATCGCTCCTTCCTGAATTGATTGAATATATTTTTGATTATGTGCCACGTTGAACTGCCGTTGTTGCCCATCAAAAGAATGAGCTGATGGTCCTATTCCCAGGTATTTGTGTCCTTTCCAATAGGAGGAATTGTGTCGGCTGTACTGGTCATTTTTACAAAAGTTGGAAATTTCATATTGCGTGAAACCATGCTTTGTCAGTTCCTCACACAGGATTTCAAACTGTTCTGCAGAAAACTCATCATCAATTGCTTTGATCTTATTTTTTTGAAGCCAGTTTCCAAAAACAGTATTTGGTTCTATGGTCAGGCAATAGGCAGAAATGTGACTAACACCGGAGGCTAATGTTTCTTCAATATCTTTTAACCAAATGTCGTGATTTTCCGATGGTACCCCGTAAATCAGATCGATGGTGAGGTTCTGAAATCCTGCGGCCAGTGCCATTGCCACGCAATGATCCGCTTCGGAAGCATTGTGCGCCCTGTTCATAAATTTGAGATAAGGATCGTGAAATGACTGTATGCCGATGCTAAGCCTGTTCACAGGAGTGTCCGAAAACTCTGCCAACTTTTTTTCATTTAGGTCATCGGGATTTGCTTCCAACGTGATCTCTACTCCTTCGTCTACCTGATATTGCTGATGGATTGACTCGAGTATTTGTTCGATTTCTGCTTTTTCCAGCAGAGAGGGAGTTCCCCCGCCAAAATAGATAGAACTAATGGAATTCCCGTTAAGGAAGTCTCTCTGCATTTTTATTTCAGCATTGATAGCCTCCAGCACCAACTGTTTGTTTTTTAATTGCGTGCTGAAGTGAAAATCACAATAATGACATGCTTGTTTGCAAAAAGGTATATGAATATATATTCCAGCCAAATTTCGAATTTTGTGCAAAGCTAGTCAGATATTATTCCTTATTTGATTTCCAATCGACTAGTTTATTATACAATTTTGTCCGGGTTGTACCTTGAATACATTTTTTCGCTAAGCGACATCTTTGAATGGGATCAGGTTGGAAATTGGTTTTACTAGTATTGCTAATGGTCAGTGTAGGAAAACTGTCTGCACAGCCGGAAGAAATTCAATGGTATAATTACAGTAAAAACTACAAAACGTACATTCCTGTAAAGGAAGCAGGTAAAAAGGTCAGTTTTTTTATCGATCTGAATCAAAAAGAAACTTCGCTGGTAATCGAAGCTCCACAAGGCAGTGCACTCTTTTTCGAAAACAGACTGCTGGCCCGTCTCCACTCTAATAAAGTTTTTGAGGCAAGAATTGATAGCCTGAAAGGAATCTATCAACTTGATAGCGCATTTGTTACAATATATAATAGTCGGTCATTACAAGGGCTTAAAACAACTCTACGACTGTCGGATGGGAGTGAAGAAACTGAGCGCATTCGGAGGAGAGAAGCCTCCGCTGATCAGGATTTCTTTGTTTTCGGATTTGTACTGGTTTTGATGATTGCCGCAGTGGTCAGGCTCAATGCCTCTCCTCAGGTAATATATCTCCTGTCTTTCAGACAGATTTTTCTTTCACAGGTAGTTGACAATCCTTTTTACTCGAGTGATTTCTTTAGCATGGAAAGTGTGAGGATTTATTCTATGCTGGCACTAGGCTTAAGTCTTACAGGGTTGTATTTTGCTGAATCGATGGAATACAATTTTCCATTGCCCGATGGTAATTCCTTTATCTCGCATTTGATTTATTGGTTTATTTATGCTGTAGTCATATATGTGCTGTTTTATCTGAAGTTGCTGCTCTATAAATTTATTTCGGGAATCTATAATTTCAGAAGGTATACCATGATTCAGAATTATGATTTTATGAGAATATCGATGATTGTTTCGGGAGTCTATTTTTTAATCCTGTTTGCAGATTTGTTTTTATTGAATATTAACCTGATATTGCTGATACTAGTCCCATTGATCGCATTGATTATCTATCTGTTTGTCACCTTTAAGAAATTAAATAAAACTTATTCTCATACAAAACTTCATTTATTTTCCTACCTTTGCGTTTCAGAAATGGTACCCTGTATATTTCTAACAGGAATATTGGGAAACTAATTAAAAAGTGAAAGAGGAATGAGTGATAATTTGTTGGTAACTGACAAAGAAAGGCTTAACAAAGTTTCTAGTATTTTGGTATCACAGCCTAAACCTGCCGGGGACAAATCTCCATATTTTGCCTTAGCAGGTAAATACGATATCAAGGTCGATTTCAGACCATTTATTCAAATTGATCCGGTTGATATTAAGGAATTTCGCAAGCAGAAGGTCGATATTTTGGCGCATTCTGCTGTGATCTTTACCAGTAGAAACGCTGTAGATCATTTTTTTAGATTAGCAGAAGAAAGTAAGGTGGAGATACCTACGGATATGAAGTATTTCTGCATTTCTGAGCAAACTGCTAATTACCTGCAAAAATATATTGTCATCAGAAAAAGAAAGATTTTCACTGGCGAAAGAACTGCCATTGATTTGATCAATGTATTAAAGAAACACAAGAAAGAGAAGTTTATTTTTCCATGTTCTAATATCAGAAAGGATGATATTCCTAACTTTTTGAGTGAGAATAATTATGATTTTTCTGAAGCGGTAATTTATAAGACAGTGGCGAGTGACCTTTCCGATCTGGCGGAGGTGAATTATGACATCATAGCATTTTTCAGCCCATCAGGAATTAATTCGCTGTTTGTGAACTTTCCGGATTTCAAGCAAAACAAAACAAGGATTGCGGCTTTTGGACCAACTACGGCCAAAGCAGTACGTGCTGCAAATATGATTTTGGATATTGAAGCACCGCTTCCGAATGCTCCTTCCATGACAGGAGCGCTTGAATTATACATCAAAAAAGCTAACGGGCTGACATAAGTCAGGCAACAGAATAGGGGTTTTTGTCGTTTTTCTGTATATCATATTGATATAATGCATTAAATTGTGTCAAGATAATATTTACATGATGATAAAAAGACTTCTGATTATTGCGTTCATTTTCCTGACATCCTACAGTTATGGACAGCAGGATCCGTTCTTCTCACATTTTGCTCTCAACCCATTGCAGTACAATGCAGGTTGGATTGGTGCTGAGAAAACTGGTTATTTGACGCTACAGCACAGAAGTCAGTGGCTCGGTTATCCTCAGGGAGACGCTCCTACTACCCAGCATTTGTCTTTTGCTGTGCCATTCATTGGTAAAATTAGCGGGTTGGCGTTAAATGTAGTCAATGACAGTCAGGGCCCTTTTGGCAGATTTGAGGCGAAAGTAGGTGTTGGTTATAATCACGAAACAAGACGAGGTACTTTCAGCTTTGGATTAATGCCGGGAATCATATCACAGTCAATCAACAGTGAGCTAATTCCTGTCGAACCCGGAGATCCGGCAATTCCGGAAAACGGTCAATCGGAATTACAGGCCAATTTAGATGCAGGAATCCTATATACTTCTAAAAAAGGTTACTACTTAGGTGTAGGACTCAACAACCTGCTTGCACCCAGCTTTAGCTTTGGAGCTACAGGTCAGAATGTAATAGAAAGAAGCCTTGCTTTCTCAGCTGGTTTTGAATATGAGTTAAACAGAGATGTTGATATTATCCCTTCTGTTCTGGTGAGGACCGACGGTAAAAGCTACACACTGGATTTAGGTGCTATTGCCTATTTAAGGGATAAAATGTGGGGAGGAATTACCTACCGACTTGAAGAATCAGCAAATTTTTTGATTGGCTACAATTTATTGAAGGATAATGCCTTGAAAGTTGGTTATTCATTCGAATATGTCATCCAAAACAGAGAGGCAAAACAGGCCACTTCACACGAGCTTTTTATCCGTTACAATCTACCTAATATTCTTATCGGTGGTAAAAAACCTGTTTACACACCAAGATTCATACATTAGTCGAAAAAAATTAAGAAAAAACAATAAAATCAGGTTAAAGTCCAATTGAAACCCGTCTTTTTTTTATATTATTGTAGGAAATTCGGATTTGATATAAGTAACTGTTAGTTTTAAGAGCTTATATTTAATTTGGTTTAAAACAATAAAGTATTCTTAAGACTGTTAATTAAACAATTAGGTATATCTTTTTACAAATAAGGTGTTATGATTAAAATGAGTGTTATTAAAAATGCATCTTACCTTTTGTTGATTTTATCTATGGCAATGCAGGGCTGTGGATTATTCGGTGGAGGTTATGATGATGGCGGAGAACTGGTAGGTGTTCCTGGGCGAGAAGGCTGGGAAATGTCCAGACCGTTCGGTATGGCTGCCATTCCGGCAGGTACTTTTCACATGGGACAGGCTGACGAAGATGTTGCTGCTACACAGATTAATTTCAATAAGCAGATCACTATCGGTGCGTTCTTCATGGATGAAACAGAGATTACAAACAACGAATATCGTCAGTTTGTTGTAGAACTTACAGAAGGATCCGAAGTGGATTTACCTTCAGGTTTTGCAATAGAAGACCTTATTCCTGACACTACAGTCTGGGTAGATGACTACACACACCACATGGGAGATCCATTGATGGTGTATTACTGGTCACATCCTGCTTTTGACGACTATCCGGTTGTAGGTGTAGATTGGGAAGCTGCTAAGTATTTTTGCCAGTGGAGAACCAATCACTTAAATAATGCAAGAGCTGAAAGAGGCGAGTTCGACATGCCAAATTTCAGGTTGCCTTCAGAAGCAGAATGGGAATATGCTGCAAGAGGTGGAAGAGATATGGCAACATATCCTTGGGGTAACCCTTACATCAGAAACCTGAAAGGATGTCTGCTTGCAAACTTCAAACCCGGAAGAGGTAACTATTTTGATGATGGTTATGCATACACATCTCCGATCGGGACTTATTTCTCTAACGACTATGGTTTATTCGATATGGCAGGTAATGTTGCCGAGTGGACAGAAGACGCTTACAATCCTTCTTCAGTGCCACTTGTTTGGGATTTGAACCCAACATACTTTGATGAAGATGAGCCTAGAAAGGTAATTAGAGGAGGGTCATGGAAAGACATCGCATTCTTTTTGCAAACAGGGACTAAATCGTATGAATTCAAAGATACAGCGAGAGCATCTATTGGGTTCAGATGTGCGATGACCTATCTTGGAAGATCTTCAGGATATGAATTTTAATGAATCAGATACTTAGAATTAATTTTTACTAACCTAAAAATTCAGTAATAAAATGAGTAAAAAAGGCGGAATTTTTGATCTTCTATTTTCAACCATCATGCCTAAGATTTATGGTATTGGTGCTGCCATTGTTATTGTAGGAGCATTATTTAAAATTAGACACTTACCGGGCGCAAATGAAATGCTTACGGTAGGTCTGGTAACAGAGGCAATTATATTTTTCCTAAGTGCCTTTGAACCAAAAGGAAAAGAGCCTGATTGGGCTAAAGTATATCCTGAATTAGCAGATGACTACAGTGGACCTCCCGCTGCTTCAAGAAAAGCAGTAGCAAGCTCCGGAGCATCTCCTTCTAAGCAACTTGACAAAATGATGGAAAGTGCTAAAATCGGTCCTGAACTGATGGATAGCTTAGGAAAAGGTATGAAAAACCTTGCTGATTCAGCTAAGAAGATGTCAAACCTTAGCGACGCTGCAGTTGCAACTAATGAATATGCAAACAACGTTAAAACTGCGTCTAAGTCGCTTACAGATATGAATAAATCTTATGCATCTACAGTTAATGCTATGTCTGAAATGGCAAATGCTTCTAAAGATGCGAAAGATTACCATTCTCAGGTACAAAATGTTACTAAAAATCTTGGTGCATTGAACCAGGTTTATGAGTTGGAGTTAAAGGATGCCAACAGCCACCTTAAAGCAATGAATAAATTCTATTCTAATGTGACGGTCGCTATGGAGAACGTTGCACAGGCTAGCAAAGAGTCTGAGCAATTCAAGAACGAAATGGGTAAACTGACTACTAATATATCTTCGCTTAACAAGGTATATGGTAACATGCTTACTGCTATGAAAGGATCTTAATTGATCTCCCGGTTTAACTTAAATACTTAAAAATACTATGGCAGGAGGAAAAGAAACCCCACGTCAGAAAATGATCGGTATGATGTATTTGGTACTAACAGCACTGTTAGCACTGAATGTAAGTACCACGGTCATTGATAAGTTTTTATTCATTAATGAAAGTTTAGTTCAGGCTAACAAAGGTTCGGAATCAAGAAACGTTGCTTCTATCGAAAGTATCAAGACTAAAGCAAATGATACGCAAGATGAGAAAGACCTTAAAATTCTTGATCTGGCAAATCAGCTGAGAGCTAAGACAACCGATGTAAACGGTTACCTTAACGGTTTGAAACAGACTTTTATCGACGAGACTGGCGGATATCCGGAAGGAGAAGAAGGCAATCTTGCGAAAATGAAAGGTAAGACTGAACTCGAAAAGGTTTATCACTACATGCAACCAGAGTCTGAAGGTGGTCAGGGAAAAGGCGCTGAGCTTGAGTCTGCACTCGATGAATACGTTGAATATATAAAAGGTGTTGTACAACAAGCTGGTGGAGATGCAGAGCAACTATCATTTTTCAAAGAGCTTACTGAGGATGCAGAAGAGAGTGATATCTACAAACACGATATCAATCAGGAAGGCAAAAAATTCGTTCAGTTAGCATTCGAAAGTTCTCCAACGCCAGCGGCATTGGCGACAGTGTCCGAATTTCAGTCTAAAGTATTGCAATATGAAACTGCTGCACTTGATTATTTAAGATCGAGAGTAGGTGCAGGTGAAGTAGAGGTGAAGGAAATCGTACCAATGGTGTTACCAATCTCTCAGTACGTTGCTGCTGGTGCAAAATATGAAGCAGAAATGTTTATTGCTGCATCTACCTCCAGTTCTGTAGAGCCAGTAATGACCAAGGATGGTGTTCCTTTGGATGTGGCAAATGGAAGAGGGAAAGTTTCTTTCACTGCTACTGCCAGAAATAATGAATACGA